>CAMZET010000094.1 GCA_947305825.1 uncultured Verrucomicrobiota bacterium | reverse complement strand
GGCAAACGCATCTACCAGGTGACGCGCTCGGTGCCGGGCCGGATTCTTTCGCAGGGCGGCGCGGCAAGCCTCGACGGCTATTTCGCCGACTCCCTCCAGCGCAACGCGGCCGTCAAATCCGCCGCCGCCGTCACGCAGGAAGTCGAAGTCCTCCAAGCGCGCGCCGTCCTCTTGGAAATCATGCCGGACTCCCCGTGCGCGGACAACGCCTCGTTCGCCCGCGAGGCCATCGCGAACGTCGCGCCAAGCGCCTCTGCGCGGACCATACTCAAAAAACTCGGCTTCCCGAACGCGACGCTCAAACGCGAGACGCCGCTTGCCTTCGCGTGCCGGTGCTCTCAAGAGCGAGCGCAGGCCATGTTCGACGCACTGGCCCCGGAAGACCGCGCCGGACTCCCGGATACGGTCGCCGTCACCTGCCACATGTGCGGCAAATCCTGGTTCGTCACTGCCAAACCATGAAATTGAACCCATTGAAGAAAATACTTGATGCCGTGCCGGCTGCGGTCATGAGAAAAGACGAGCCCGCGCCGCTCCGGCGCCGCGTCTGGGTCGAAATTGACCTGGAAGCGCTTGTGCGCAACTACGAGAAAATAGCCGAACGCGCCAAACCGGCGCAAGTCCTCGGCGTACTGAAAGCCAACGCCTACGGCCTGGGCGTCAAACCGTACGCCAAGGCCCTGGCGAAAGCGGGATGCAGGATGTTCGGCGTCGCCGAACCATTCGAAGCGCTGGAACTGCTCGGCATCGCGCGCGAACTCGGCAGACCCGACATCCAAATCCTGTCGTCAGTTCTCCCGGACGAGATTCCGGAGATGGTGCGCAAAGGCGTCATCCTGCCAATCATCGGTTTCGAAGAAGCGCGGCTCGTCTCGGAAGCGGCGACGCGCTTCGGCGTCCCCGCCCGCGTCCACTTCAAAATCGATTCCGGAATGGGAAGGCTCGGCATTCCGATAGAAGACGCGCTGGACACGATGCGGGCGGTGCGCGAACTTCCGGGGCTGGACTGCGAGGGCATATTCTCGCACTGCCCTATGGCCTACGACCCGCACGACCCGTTCACGCCGAGGCAAATACAGCGTTTCAAGGAACTTGTGGAGGCGGCGGAAGCGGACGGTTTCGCGTTCAAGAAAATCCACATTGCCGCGTCGGACGCCATCAACAATTTTCCGCAGTGCTTCGAGCCGCCGTTCAACGTGGTGCGGACCGGCATCAATCTGCACGGCTCGTTCGACCCGAACGGGCGGCGCGCGCTTTCGGTCGAACCAGTGCTCGCGCTCAAGACGCGAATCGCGCAGGTGCGCACGCTCGCGCCCGGCACGACGCTCGGCTACGGCAGGACGTGGTGCCTGAAGGAGCCTACGCGCGTGGCCACGATTTCCGCCGGCTACGCCGACGGCCTGCCGCTCGCCTTGGCTAACCGCTCGCAAGTGCTCATCAAGGGCGTCCGCTGCCCGGTGATAGGCAGAGTCTCTATGGACTACACGACGGTAGATGCGTCGCTTGTGCCGAACCCGCAACCCGGCGATGAAGTGGTGTGCCTCGGGCGCAGCGGCGGCGAAACCGTGACGCCAGACGACTGGGCAGCGCTCAAGGGAACTCACGCCTACGACATAATCTGTTCGCTCGGCTCGCGCGTCGAAAGAGTGGCCGTCGGTGCTTTTTGACAAAAACGCAATAATATGCTATAATTTGCGCCGTTTTCGCCTAGGAGCGGAAGAAGCACACGATTCGGAAGGAAGAAGATGAAGGAGATCAACGGAGCGCTGACCGCAACCGGCCTGAAAATCGGGCTTGTTGCCAGCAGGTTCAACAGTTTTCTGGTGGAGCAGCTCGTCAAGGGCGCGCAGGATGCGTTCGTGCGCCTTGGCGGCAAGGACGAAGATTTGACGCTGGTGCGAGTGCCGGGCGCGTACGAGCTCCCGCTTGTAGCCAAGCGTCTGGCGGAGTCGGGAGCCGTGGATGCAGTGGTGTGCCTGGGCGCCGTGGTGCAGGGCGCGACCGCGCACGCCGCTCTCATCAACGAAACCACCGCCCGCGCTTTCAGCCAAATCTCCCTCGAAACGCAAATCCCGGTCGCCGATGGCGTCGTGGCCGCCGAAAACCTCGAACAGGCCGTCGAACGCTGCGGCACCAAGCAAGGCAACAAGGGTTTCGCCGCCATGCAAGCCGCCATCGAAACCGCCAACGTCATGCGCTCGTTCTGATGCGGCTCTTGGATTTGCCGCTCTCTACATCCACCAGATTTCACATACAAGGACCACAGCACAGATGAAAAAAGTAAAGAAGGTTGCCTTCCTGACCGCAGGCGGTCTCGCCCCGTGCCTCTCAAGCTCAATTGGCTTCCTGATCGACGAATACACCAAAGTCGCTCCTGAAGTCAAGATGATTGGCTACGTCGGAGGCTACATGGGCCTGCTCAAAGGCGTGTCTATCGAAGTGACCGACAAAGTCCGCAAGAACGCCCTTCTGCTTACGCGCCACGGCGGCAGCCCTATCGGCAACAGCCGCGTCAAGCTCACCAATGTCAAGGATTGCGTGAAGCGCGGCCTCGTCAAGGAAGGCGAAGACCCTCTCAAAGTGGCGGCCGACCAGCTCGTCAAGGACGGCGTGGACGTCCTGCACACGATTGGCGGAGACGATACCAACACGACCGCCGCAGACCTCGCGGCTTTCCTCGCAAAAAACGACTACCCTCTCACGGTCGTCGGGCTTCCCAAGACAATCGACAACGACGTCTATCCGATAAAGCAGTCTCTCGGCGCCTGGACGGCTGCCGAAGAAGGCGCAAAGTTCTTCATGAATGTCGTCAAGGAATGCAGCGCCAATCCACGCGCGCTCATCGTACATGAAGTCATGGGGCGCAACTGCGGATGGCTTACGTACAAGACCGCCCAGTACTACAGGAAGATGCTGGACGCGACCGAATTCCTGCCGGAGTTCGGCTTAACGCGCGAGCGCCAGGACGTGCACGCCATCTACGTGCCGGAAGCGAAGATAGATTTCGCGAAAGAGGGCGAGCGGCTAAAGAAAATCATGGACAAGACCGGAGCCGTGAACGTGTTCGTATCGGAGGGTGCGGGCGTTGCCGACATAATCAAGGAAATGCGCAAACGCGGCGAAGACGTGCCCGTGGACGCTTTCGGCCATCCCAGGCTCGACAAGGTCAATGTCGGCCAGTATGTGGCCAAGCGCCTTGGCGAAGTCCTCGGCGCCGAGAAGACTCAAGTGTTCAAGTCTGGCTACTTCGCGCGCGCCGCTGCCCCAAACCGCAAAGATTTGCATCTCATCCAGCAGTGCGCAAAACACGCCGTCCAAAGCGCGCTGAAGCGCGAATCGGGCGTCGTCGGCCTCGACGAGGACGCGAAGGCCAAGTTGCGCACGTGCGAGTTCACGCGCATTCGCGGCGGCAAGCCGTTCAATCTGCGCAAGGGTTCGTTCCGCAAGATGCTCGGTGAAATAGGCCAGCCCTACCCGCGCAAAAAGCGCATGGTCAAGGGCCCTGACGGATTCTATGCGGAGGTGGTTCTGCCGACCATCACGCCACGCAAGCAGAAGGATGCGGACGCCAAAGAGGCTGCTCCCGTCAAGCGCCGCCGCGGACGCCCGCCGAAAGCCCTCTCGGCCAAATCCGCCAAAGCGACAAGAGGCCGCAAACCCGCCGCTTCAAAGCAAAAGTCGCTGCGCGGCAGACCTCGCAAGAGATAGTCATAGCAAGCGCTCTGCCGCGGCCGCCTCCTCGCGTGGCGGCCGCGCGCAAAAATCTCTCCTGTCAACTCATATACCTCTACCAACCACATAACCTGCTTCAGCGAAATGTCCGACGAAATCAAGAAAGGCGTAATCGTAGAATTCGACTTCTCCGTCGCTCCAGGCGCGGAAATCCTCTATAAGGCCGCGGAAGACCTTCTCAATGAATACGAAATCCCCTTCTCGCCGCGCATAGAGGCCCAGTATCTCGTCGGCGGAAACTACCTCGGAGGACTAACAGACTATTTCAACGTCGTCAAGACGAAGCGCACCGCCGCCAAGGCCGCCAAGGATTTGGCCGAAACTTTCGCCGACGAACTTTCAAAGCGCATCCCGGAATGCGTTGACCAGGACTTCCGCGACTTCGCCAACTTCCTCATTTCGCGCAAGACGAAAGTCGTCGTCGCCACGCGCGCCGACTTCGGCGCAATCGCCGACGCTTTCGCCGATTTGACCCCGAACCCGGACTTCACGCTCTATCAGGAAACCTCCTCTGCGTACGGGACGGTAAAGTGGGACGACTGGCGCCGTGCATCGGTGGCCAACCGCCTTCGCTCGATGCGCGTCCTTGCGGTGGCAGGTTCCGGCCTTGGCGTAAAAAGCGCACTTCTCGCCGGCATGGGCGCCGTTGCCGTCGCAAACGACCATGTCGCCTATCAAGACTACAGCGGAGCAGACGAAATCTTCGACAAACTCAATCTCGCCACCGCCAAACGCATAGCACACATAATCCGCGTATAACCGAATGCGCACTCGCGCACAACGACTCATTTTCCGCGCATGACTGGCATAGAACGGCTGCATAATATCATGACTCGCCTCAGGGACCCTGAAAACGGCTGCCCCTGGGACCGCGAGCAAACCCTGGAATCGCTCAAGCCTTGCGTCTTGGAGGAAACTTACGAGCTTCTCGCGGCAATGGATTGCCCGGAAGATTCCTCCAACCATATCGAAGAACTCGGAGACGTGCTGCTGCAAGTCATGTTCCAGTGCGTAATGGCGGAGCAGGAGGGACGTTTTTCATTCGATGACGTCGCCAACGCAATATCAGACAAACTTGTGCGCCGCCATCCGCACGTGTTCGGGAGCGTGGACGCGAAAGACACGGCAACGGTTTTGCGCAACTGGGAGCAAATAAAGCAACAGGAGCACAAGAAAGAGACGCGGCACTCCGCGCTGGACGGCGTGCCGACCACACTGCCCGGGCTGTTGAAAGCGCAGCGCACTCAGGAGAAGGCGTCGCGTGTCGGTTTCGACTGGCCGGACGCCGACGGCCCTCTCGCCAAAATCGAGGAGGAGCTGTCAGAATTGAAAGCGGAAGTAGCCGCTCGCAAGAGCGACAAGCCTGCCGATTCGTGTCGCGTCAAGGAAGAACTGGGAGATTTGCTGTTTGCGACAGCGAATCTCGCTAGACACCTGAAAGTAGACTCCGAATCTGCGCTTGAAGGCACGACGGCGCGCTTTTCACGCCGCTTCCGCGCAGTCGAAGCCGCCGCCAAATCCGCCGGCTCTTCTCTCAAAGACATGACGCTAGCCGAAATGGACGCGCTCTGGGAAAAAGCCAAGGCGGAACAAGCCGCTAGTAAACAATAGCCAATCCCTCGTCCGAAAGTTCAAAATCGTAGATTTTCGAGGCGGACGTCGGAGCGGCGTCCGTCAGTTCTTTTCGGATTCGCGCGGTGTCGTCAGCAGATTTGGCGAGAATGAACATGAAGCCGCCGCCACCCGCGCCAGTAAGGGTAACCGCACTCGAATACGGTTTGATTCGCTCGATGATATTTTCGATGCGTTCGTTCGTGCTGCCTGGATCAAGAAGTTTCTTGTCGCGCCAATAGCCATTGACGGCATCAGCGAACGCCTCCGCGTCGCAACGGCGCACAGCGTCGGCGGCGGCTTTCGCGCCGTCCTTGAGCGACCTCACCAGTATTTTCGCGAAGTCGTGCGGATTTTCGGCATAAAACGCAAGAACCTTGCGGAGAATGTTGCGCGCCATGCGCTTCTGCCCGGTAAAGAACAAAAGGCCGCGTTCGCGTAGAAGCGCACGGAACCAAGCGTTATCGAGACGTTCCACGGCAATTCGCTGGCGAGCGCCTGGCGATGAAGTTAGCAGTTTCACACCACCGACCATGCCTCCGAATTGGTCCTGCCAACCGCCGCCGGTGCGCATTTCCGCCTCCAGACGCAACGTCAATTCGCCGATTTCGTCGACATCCGTTCGCCCCAGCAAAGCGGCGATGACGGCGGAACCGAGTATGGAACTCGTACCCATTCCAGAGCCTTTAGGCAAATCCGCAGCAATCGTGATGTTCAATCCACGCGAACCGAATTCGAATCCGGTCACAGCGAGAGCGCTTTTCACCAAAGCGCACCA
>CAMZET010000093.1 GCA_947305825.1 uncultured Verrucomicrobiota bacterium | reverse complement strand
CCATCGGCCATACCCGGGTCCTGGAGAGGCTACGGCTTTTGCCAGAGGGAGAGGTATTCGACGTTGCCCATCTCGCGGCCGCGTATGGGGGACTCGCCGAGGCCGAGCAGCTTCAGGCCGAGTTCGCGCGTTGCGAAGTCGACGATGGCGTCGCGGGCGGCGAGGCGGAGGTTTTCGTCGCGGACTAGGCCGCCGGGAGCGTTGCCGCGGCCGACCTCGAACTGCGGCTTGATGAGCGCGACTGCTCGCCCGCCGGCGGCCAGCACGGCGGCAATCGGCGGAAGTATGAGCCTAAGCGATATGAAAGAGACGTCCGTGACGGCGAGCTGCGGCGTTTCCGGGAGGTCGGCCGCCGTCATGTAGCGCGCGTTGAAGTTCTCGCGCACCCATACGCGGGAATCGGACCGCAGGGAATAGGCGAGCTGATTCGTGCCGACGTCGACGGCCATGACGCGCCTGGCGCCGTGCTGGAGAAGGCAGTCGGTGAAGCCGCCCGTCGAAGAGCCGACGTCGAGGCAGGCGAGGCCGTCGGCGGAAAGGAGGTCCGGCCAGCGCTGGAAGGCGCCTTCGAGTTTCTCGCCGCCGCGCGAGACGAAACGCGGCGGCGCGGCGACTTCCACCTCGACGCCGTCCGGCACGCCGCGCGACGCCTTGCGCTCAACCTGCCCGCCGACGCGCACCTCGCCAGCAAGCACCAAAGCCTGCGCCTTCGTGCGGCTTTCCGCCAGCCCGCGCTCGACCAGCAGCACGTCGAGCCGCGTCTTCTTCACTTCGCCGCGCCCTTCCCGGCCCCGTCCAGCAGCCAGTTGATTTCACGGATTTCCGAAAGCATGAACGTGCGCGACACGCCCATCGAGACTTCGATGGTGAGCGCTTCCGCCGTGCGGTCCACGAACACGCCTTTGTACGACCCGGACCACGTGATTATCTCGACGTTCGGCGTGAACACCCTGTGGAGTCTCACGGTGGTGACGGCCGTGCGCGAAGTCTCGACGACGGGATGCTTCACGACTTCGGCGTAGCCGTCGCGGCGCACGACGAGCGTGTGTTCGCCGGCGTCGAGGTTTTCAATCATCAGGACGTCGCTTATCGAGGAAGAGGAGCCGGAGGCTTTGGTGGTGCCGGCGGGCCGGCCGTCGACGACTACCTGCGCTCCGGGCGGCGAGGTGCGGACTTCCAGGCGGCCGCGCACGCTCTCCAGACGGAATTCCGCGCTCGCCTTCTGCGCCAGCGCGACCTTCACTTCCCGCGCCACCGTGCCGTAGCCGTCAAGCTCGGCGCGCACGAGATGGACGCCCGGCTTGACGCGCTCGAGCGAAACGGGAGCCTTGCCGCACGCCTCGCCGTCCACGTAGATTCTCGCCGCGTCCGGCACGCTCGTGACGAAAAGCGAACCCGGAATCGGCTCGAGCGCGACGGCCAGCTCCTTCGTCTCGCCGGCCGCGACGGAGATTTCGCGCTTCGCAGTCTCGTAGCCTTCGAGTTCGAACGTGACGGCGACGCGCCCCTTCGGAATGTCGGAAAGGACGAGCGGCGCGACGCCGCGAGCCATCCCGTCCACCGTCACTTTCGCGCCGACAGGCACGCTGGAGACGGAAAGCGAGCCGGAGTCCAGTACGAGCTTTTCGTGCCTGACGAGCGGTGCGCGGGAGTTGAAGCGGATTTCAATCGTCTTGGGCTGGCAGCCGTTCTTCGAGAGCAGGAGCTTGTGGGGCTTGTTCACGTCGAGCGAGACGATGAGGCGCGGCGTCGTGCCGAGCGATATGCCGTCCTGCGAGACTTCGCAGCCCGCCGGCTCGGTGGTGAGCAGCAGGAGCCCTTTGAGCGGTTCGAGGGCGGCGTGGCGCAAGACGTGGGGGGAATCGGCGACCTCGAAGAACTCGTCGGCGCTTTCGTGCCCTTTCAGGGAGAACCTGGCGCGGTGCGTTCCGGGCGCGAGATCGAACAGCGAGAGCGGGGTGACGCCGCGCACTTCGCCGTCGACGGCGACTTCCGCGCCTTCGGGGCGGCTCGTCAAATCGACGCGCACCGGCTTTTTCTGCGCCGGGGTTCCAAACGCGCCCGCCGCGACCGCAAATGCCGCCAAGAACGCCGCAAAATACGCCGCCGGCCTGGACTCGGCTCGCTTCATTTCGCACCTCCCTTCCCCTTGCCGCCGCCAAGGCGGCGCTCCACATCCACGAGTTTCGCCCGCGCCTCGGCGTGGCGCTCGTCGTTCTGGTCTGTCACGAGCTCAAGCAGGACGCGCAATTCGCGCTGCGCCGCCTGCCAGTCTTTCAGGTTTATCGCCTTGTCCACGTTGAAGCGCTGGTCCTTGTAGCGGCGGTCGAGCTCGGCGTTGGCGCGGTGAAGCTTGTCCTTCAGCGTCGCATAGGCCGGCGGCTTCGGCTTCACCGTGTCAAGGTAGAACACCGCTTCGGAATACGCGGCGATAGCGGCGGCGAGATTGCCCGTTTCGACGTCGCGCTCTTCCCATTTCATGTCCGCCACGCGCGCGCTCTCCTTCGAGAGTTCGATAAGCTGCTCCGTCGAATACTGCAGAGCCCAGACGCCCAGCTCGTTGCGCGAAAACGTCTCCAAAGCCTCGCGCACCGCCTGGAACGCCGCCGGCTCCTGGCTGTTTTCGACGAGCACCTCCCGAACCCTGCTGCCGGCGAGCGTCTTGATGCGCAGGCTCCGCAGCGCGTTTTCCTCCTCCGCGCTCGCGCCAGTATAGGCCGCGTCCAGCGCGTCCCATCCTTTCGTCTGGAAGATTTCCGCAATGCGCTTCATGGCGGCTTCCGAAAGGCGCGTTGATTTGTCGACATGGCGGTTCTCGCCGGGCACGTCGTCGTAGGCGACGCGAAGGAGCCCGGAAGAGTCGACCGTCATGCAATAGCGGAAAATGCGCGAGGAGTCGGCCTCCACCTTTTCGTAGAAGAGTTCCGTGACTGGCGCGCCGGCGTCGTCGCCGGCCGGCGTCGGGCGAGGGCTTGGCGGCTGCGACGGCGGCACGAGGAGAATCAGCGCGATGAGGGTAGCGACGGAAAGCGCGACGACTCCCCACAGGACGTTGGCGATGGCGTTGCGCTTGCGCGCTGCGGGCGAGGCCGCCGCCCCGGCGACGAGTTCCGACCCCTTCACGCCGTCCAGCCCCAAATCCACCGATGGGGACGACGGCGACACGGCGCCGGCCGACGCGGAATACGCGGACGACGCCGACGCGGACCCGCCAGACGCCGACGTGCCGGGCGGCGGCACCAGCGCGCTCGGCGTGTCTTCGTCCACCACCTTTAGCACGGTCGTGCCGGCCTCGATTATGTCCCCGTAATTCAGCCGCTTGGCGTCGGCGCCGAGAGGCTCGCTGTTGACGTATGTGCCGTTCGCGCTCGCCAGGTCTATGACGTGTATGCCGTCGTCGCCCGCTTGCTCGAAAAGGCAGTGGTTGCGCGAAAGCTCTTCGTCGGGCACGTGCACGTCGTTGGAGCTTGAACGGCCAAGGCGAAGGCCGCCCGGCGGCACCGGGAAGCGCTTGCCCGCGAGCGGGCCCGTCATTACCAATAACTGCGGTCGTTTGGACATTGCGCAAATCTCCTGCTGAAAGGCTAGAATGCGAAATCCTTCAGGGCCTGCGAGAGCACGGGTCCCAGGATGACGATGAACACTGCGGGGAAAATGAAGACCATGAGCGGGAAGAGCATCTTTACCGGAGCCTCGTTCGCGAGGCGCTCGGCGCGGGCGAAACGCTGCGAGCGCATCTGGTCGGCCTGTATGCGCAGCATGGAGCCGATGGAGACGCCAAGTTCGTCGGCCTGGACGAGCGCGTTGGCGACGCTGCGCAGGTTAGGCTCGCGCGAACGCGACGCCATGCGTTTGAGAGCCTCGCGGCGCGGAAGACCGAGCTGTATTTCCTTCGTCATGCGCAGCAGTTCCTCGTTGAGCGGATCCATCTTGCGCGCGGAGCAGTTGCGCTGGAGGGCGCTGATGAAGTCTAGCCCCGCCTCCACCGAAAGCGTGAGCATGTCGAGGACGAACGGAAGCGCCTTGGCGATTGCGGCATGGCGGCGGCGAAGTTCGCTGCGCAGCCACAGCGCCGGCTGGAGTGCGAAGAGCGCGAAGCCGAAAACGACGAGCGGCGAGCGCAGCGTGACGAACGGAGAGTCCGGTATCGCGAAACCGAGCACGAGGATGAGCGTCGCCCAGGAAATGCCGAGGACGAGCGGCGAGAGTATTTCCAGCGCGATGAACTCGTCCGCCGACAGAAGCCCCTCGAAACCGGCGGCCACGAGCGCACCGTCAAGCGAGGCGCGGTGCGCCGCAAGCGACGGACGGCGCGACACGCCCGCGAAATTCCCGGCGAACGGCAGGAGCAGCTTGAATACCAGCGGTATCGAGCGCTCTTGGCGACGCCCGTCCGCCAGCGTCACATACGTGACTTCGGAGGCGACGCCGGCGACATACGCCGCGAGGAAGGCCGCAAACAGCCCCCACGCCGCCGTCATCGCAACCGCTCCCCAGTCTGCAATCGCCATCGCGCCGGAACCCCCTTCCTTGTACGGTTCTAGGCCGCTTTCACGCCCGCGAATAGCACTTGAAAATGGCCTCGACGCGCCCGGCGTCAAGACGCGGCGTCACGAGCGACACCAGCCACACCACAGGAAAACCGCCGAGCATCGCCAGCGCACCGCAGTCTATCGGATTGACCGGATTGCCGAGCATCATGTTCGCGACCGTGAAACCCACTCCCCAAGCGAACGACGCCCACACCGCCGCTTTCGTCACGCCCCGCCAGTAGAGCCCGAGCATGAACGGCGCCAGAAACGCGCCGGCAAGCGCACCCCACGATATGCCCATCATCTGCGCGATGAACGTCGGAGGATTGAGCGCAATCAGAAGCGAAAGCGCGATGAAGAAAATAATCAGCACGCGCATCACGACGACTTTGCGGCGCTCGATTTTCTCCGCCACGGAGTCATCTATCTGCCCGGCCGCCACCTCCGCCGCGCTCGTCGCCTTGTCGCGGTAGATGATGTCAAGCGTCAACGTCGACGCCGACGTCAAAACAAGCGACGCGAGCGTGGACATCGACGCGGACAGGACGAGCAGCACCACCAGCGCAATCAGCGCGTCCGGAAGCGTGACGAGCATCGACGGGATTATGGAGTCGAACGCGAGACGCCCGTTCGCCAGACGCTCCGGCGCCGGAAACAGCCGCCCGAAGCCGCCAAGAAAGTAGCAGCCGCCAGCGACCACAAACGCGAACACCGTCGAAATGACCGTCCCGCGCCGTATCGCCGAGGCGTCCGTTATCGAATAGAACTTCCCCACCATCTGCGGCAGGCCCCACGTCCCGAGCGACGTCAGCACCACCACGCCGAGAAGTCCAAGCGGGTCCGGACCGAACAGCGACGCGAAGCCGCCGTTCACCGCCGGGTCCGCATCCGACGGCACCAGCGCCATCTTGTGCACCGCGTCCACAAGACCGCCCTTCAGGCCCAGCACCGCCACGATGACCGCCGTTATCCCGAACAGCATGATTATGCCCTGTATGAAGTCGTTTATCGCCGTCGCCTTGTAGCCGCCGAGGATGACATAGACTGCCGTCAGCGCCGCCATGGCCACCACGCAGTAATGGTACGATATTCCGAAGCCCATGCCGAAAAGCGTGCCGATGCCCTTGTAGACGCCGGCCGTGTAGGGAATCAGGAACACGAAAGCGATTACGGAAGCGGCCACGCGCAGCCATTCCGACGAATACCGCGTACCGAAAAAGTCCGGCATAGTCCGGCTCTGCATCTGGCGCGTCATGAGCATCGTCCGCCGCCCCAAAACGAGCCACGCCAGAAGCGAACCAAGAACCGCGTTCCCGACGCCTATCCACGTCGCCGAGAGCCCGTACTTCCAGCCGAACTGCCCCGCATAGCCTATGAACACCACCGCCGAGAAATAACTCGTGCCGTAGGCGAACGCCGTCAGCCACGGCCCGACGTTCCTCCCTCCGAGAACGAAGCCGTCCACGGAACCGGAATGCTTGCGTGAATATACACCGACCCCGACCATCAAGGCGAGGAATGCTAGCGTCAGCAGAATTTTGATTGCCATATCGACACACATTATACCAAAATTCGCCGCCGCCCGCTTTGAGGAGCTAGGAGTCTGGAATATCCCC
>CAMZET010000092.1 GCA_947305825.1 uncultured Verrucomicrobiota bacterium | reverse complement strand
TCCAATATCCAGTATCCATTATTCGATGATGGCGGGGCAAATTGGATATTGGCTGCTCTGCTGCTCTGATATTTGCACATTTCCACAAGGCTGGGATAGGGTTCGCCAGCGATGCAACGGGTAGTATGTTTTTTCATACTAATTGTCTTGCATCGGCCGTTCTGGTATACTGTGCGCCATGTCAACGACAAATACCACTTTATCGTACCGCGAATTCGTAAAGCGCATGACGTCCGGCGAAGGCGTGGCGACGCCTGACGGCGGATGCCCCGTCGGAATCGCGCTCGACGTTTTTCGCGGACGCTGGAAAGCCGACGTTCTCTACCGTCTCTGCTCAGGCGTCGCGGGTTTCGGCGAACTCCAGCGGCAACTGCCTGGAATAACCCGCGCCATGCTGTCCTCTACCCTCAAGGAACTCGAGTGCGAGGGCGTCATCCGCCGCCGCGCATTGATGGACGGCAAGGTGAAGCGATCCGAGTACACGTTGACCGAAAAAGGCAAAGACCTCTATCCCGTCTTCTACGCCCTCATGAAATGGGGCTGGAAACACTCTCAAATCAAAGGAACAGAAAAATGAAGAACAGAATCTGCAATATCCTCGGAATCGAAAAGCCCGTCATCCAGGGGCCGATGGTGTGGCTCACGGACGCGAAACTCGCCGCCGCCGTCTCGAACGCGAGCGGACTCGGCAGTCTCGGGCCGAATGCCGGCCAGACCTCGGTCACGCGAGACCCCGGCGAGACCGCCGAGCGCATGAGGGCTGAAATACGCAAGGTGCGCGAACTCACCGACAAGCCGTTCTCGGTCAATGTCCTTCCGATGTCGAACGGCGTCGATGTATTCACGCCGCCGATGCTCAAGGTAATCTTCGAGGAGAAGGTTCCGATCGTCACCTACGTCGGCGACGTGAAAAAGGAACTTTTCGACGAAATCAAGTCGCACGGCATCAAGATTGTCTATCGCTCACTGAACCCCTCCCCCGCAGAGGCGGCGTTTGCCGAGGAATGCGGCGCGGATATCGTCGTTGCAACAGGATTCGACGAGGGCGGGACGCTTCCGAACATGACGCTTGGCACGTTCTCCATCGTCCCGCTCATCGTGGATGCGGTCAAGTCCGTGCCCGTCATGGCGGCGGGCGGAATCTACGACCGCAGGTCTTTCAACGCGGCGCTTGCGCTCGGGGCGGAAGGCGTCTACTGCGGCACGGCGTTTCTCATGTCCGAGGAAAGCCGCATGGCGCAGAACGTCAAGGAGGCGGTTCTCAAGGCGAACGCGAAGGACCTTCTTCTCTTCCGCACGATTCCCGCCTACTACCGTTCTCTTCCGGGCGCACTCGCCAACAAGCTTGTCGAGATGGACAGGGCGGGCGCGACCAACGAGGAACTTGGGAAGACGATGGGCGGCTTCGCCAACCTGCGCAAGGGGATGCTTGAAGGCGACATGGAGAACGGCTACGTCTCCGTCGGGCACGCCATCAGCTTCATCCGTGAAATCAAGCCTGTCGCGCAGATTATCGCCGACATGACACAGGACTGGCGAAGCCAGGCATGAAGATTATGTTTTTCTGGATAAGAGTGCCGCCTGACAGGGTATTTCCATATCTTCAAGAACCTGCGCGACGGTCTCGCGAAGCTTCACGGTGAGGCGCTTGCGGATCTGATAGAGGTTGTCGCTTGAAATGCCGTGGAGTCTCGCCACGGTTTCCGTGTCCTGCCCTTCTATGGCGCTTGCGACGAACGCCGCGTAGTGTCCGGGCCGGACGTCCGGCTTCATGCGCCGCAAAGCCTCTTCAAGCGCGGCAGCCTGCCATTCGCGTTCTTCGAAATCTTCGTCGGCCGCCGTCATGCACGCCTTCGCGTCTTCCATGAACGACGCCTTCAGTTCGACGTCGCGCTTGCCGTATCGCAGTCTGTCGTTGATGCGCCAGCGCGTCAACCCCGAAAGATACGCCCGGAAACGGCCTTTCCCGCGATCGTACCTGAAAGACGGCAGATTTCTCGCCAAGTCCGCGAACACGATTTGCACGATGTCGTCGGCGTCCGTGTCGTTAAGCCCCTTGGAGCGCGCAATCGAGAAAACGAAGCCCGCGTAGAGGTCGAAGAACCGCCGCCACGCCGCTTCGTTCTCGGTGTCCGCCACCACCGCGAGGACGCTCGAGCGCGTCGATTCGTTATTGAAATGTCTGTAGGTCATTCCGCCCCCAATCAATGCCCAATGTCGATTGCACTTTCATGAAAATATCCCACTCGTCTTTTGTCAATCCGAATCCAGAGTTGACGTCGAATTTCCCTTGCCAATCGGGAGCGAGTTCTTTGTCCCATTTTTCACTCCCGTAGATAATTTTCCCGATGCTGTAGATTTTCTTCTCTATGGCTGTTCCTTCGGCCATCTCATTCTGGGCCTTCGCCACGATTCCGTCAATGCTTTTCCGCAAGGCGCCGTCGGATGTACCGGTTTTGCCCGCCTTGTTCATCAGTCGTTTGAATCGACCCCGTTCCACGCAGATTTTTGTCGCGAAATCACGCGCCTGCTTTTTCAGTTCGACAAGTCGAGGCTGATTTTGCCGCAATACGTCGGTTTCCGCACTAACCTGGATGGGGCTGATTCCCCATCCAGCCCTGAAAGAGTTTTCCTTTTCGAGTTTTTGGGGATCGGCCGCCGTTTCAACCTCATAACACAGCCTAGCGGCTATTCTATTCAACCCAAACGCTTCTTTGGTCAAAGCATCAATCCAATTTTCGACGCTCCCTATGTATTTTGCAAATTGCATCTGCTCCTGGAAGGGATCCGGGGCGGTTGGTTTGCCTTGTGGGCGTCGCATGACAACGATGACCGACGCGACGATAGCCAAAATCAGTGCAAGTGCGATTTTGGTTGCACGCGCCTTCGCAATCGACATTACCGCCGCTTTCCGGCGGAGAGCCAGCAAATCCTTCAGCAGCGCCTTGGCGGACCGGTAGCGGCGGGAAGTGTCGGGATCGGTCGCCTTGTTGAGGATGCGCCACCATGCGGGGAAGAAACGCGCGCCGCTATCGGCCTCCTGCGCGGGACCTTTGTCGAGGTCTTCGACCCTTCTGCCGAAACTCGCCGCCTTGAGCGTCAGGCCGAGGCTGTAGATGTCGCTAGCCGAATCGGTGAACTTCTCCGGCGGCACGTAGCCTGGCGTTCCTACGAGCGACGACGCCTGAGCCTCTTCCACGAGCAGCCCCGGATCGGAGAGGACGGGTTTGCCGCCGATATAGATTACATTTCCAGGCTTGATGTCGCGATGCAGCAAGTGATGGCGTTGCAGCGCGGCGAGTCCATTTGCGAGCGCGATGCCGAGCTTCACGCATTCCTTAAGGGGAAGCGCCTTCTCGCCTTCGATCACCTTCGCAAGCGTCTTCGGGCGGTATGATTCGGGCGATGCGTCCGCGCGGTCGAATTCGTCGTCCGCCAAATCCATGACGGAATAGAATCCCCAGTCCTCTTCGACGACCTCCCGCATCCTGACAAGCCCTTCGGATGCGGACACCGACATGTAGAGCTTCGCGCCGCGCAATTCGCGTTGATAGCGTTCTTCTTCCGTGCCGGCGCGGCGGCAGACCTTCACCGCCGCGAGGCGTCCGTCCGGTCCTTCGGCGAGATAGACCGTGCCGTACGCGCCGCGTCCGATTTCATTCAAAAGCCGCCACTCGCCGCAGTTTTCGCAGCCTTCTGCGGTTTTTGCATTTATTGTCTTCAGGGAAGCATTCATAATGAGTGGAACGTTCCCCGATATTATATCATAAATCAGCGTCGCCAGGGTGTCTGTCGAGATAGAAACTCCCGGTGCGCTGCGTCTTCGCGTTTGATTGCATCGGCGACCATCGAGACGAGGCCGTGTTCGTTGTTCTCGTCGAGCCACGCCCACTGGCCGTTGGGATTGAGTTCCAGGAACCACAGTTCGCCGTTCTTCCGTATGAAGTCGAAGCGTCCGAAACGGTAGCCGGTTTCGTCCATGAAGCCTTTTATCGCGCGTTCTTCGTCCGGCGAAAGCGCGCAGCGCGGCCAAACGTCGGAGTTTGTGAAGATCGACTTGCGCGAATCCTCGCCGTCGAACGAGTTCCGTGGTGCGCTCGCCGCGAAGGTCTCGCCATCGACATAGACGACCGTCACTTCCTCCTCGCCATCAATACGCCCTTGCACGAACCAAGGATAGGAAAGGTCGAGCGCAGTGGGATCGACTTCTTTGACGAAAAACATCTTGTCGCGGCCGATTGACGTGTTTGTCATGGTTTTCGCCACCCATCTGCCGCGCTTTAGCTCTTCTGGGAGTTCGCCGTGGAAGAAATGCCATGGCGCGACGCGAAAATACTTACTTGCCGCGAGAAGCTGCCGCAGTTTGCCGTATCTATCGTCCTTGCAACAAACAAGCGCGACGAGACCGCGTTTCTGGCACTCTCTGAAAAAATCCCTGAACAACTCTATCGTTTCCTCGCGCCTCCAGTTTTCCAGATTTCCATAGCCGGGAACGTCGATGCGGTTCAAGTAAAAAGGCTTGCGCACGTAAAACGACGACAATATGCGGTCTGTGATTTTTTTGCCGCTGGTCTTGTCTGATATGACGAAACCTGTGCCGCTAAAGTCCCACGCGAAATCGTCGGGTCTATCTATGTCGAAACGCAAGACGTCCGCCGCATCGAACTTATCTAGGACTATGCTTGTGGTAGTGTCTTGACTGCAGGTTGCGATGAATATCATAGTTGAACTCTCGTACTAAGATTCTGAAAAACGCCCGGGGACGGCTATCCGCCCCGGGCGCAACTGCTTTCGCGGCTTATCAACCAAATGTGTTGGCGTCGTCTATGGTAAAGTTATTACCGACGTAGCTCGTCGTCCCTGTCGTCATGGACGTCAGGTCGCCGCCTACAGGATTGAGACCAGCGATGCTGGTCGCGATGTCATTCGGTGTCATTGTTCTGTTTTCTCCTTCGTTTCTTGTTTTTGGTTAACCAAATACAGCGGACACCCGTCCGTTGCAACATAATATACGAGCGCTATTACGAAATCTGACAGAAAATCTTTTCGTCGCACAGATTTATTATCTCCTCGTCATGGCTGACAATGAGGACGATGCGGCCTTTGACGAGCGAGGGAAACATTTCCGCAAAGGCTTTGCGTGCTGCGGCGTCGAGGTGGTTGGTTGCTTCGTCCAGCACGAGCACGCTAGGATCGCGCACAAGCGCCCTTGCGATCGCCAGACGCTGCATCTCTCCGCCGGAGAGCGACTGTCCGCATACTGATATGCGCGTATCGAGGCCGCCCGGCAATCTGGCGGCGACGGCGTCGAATCCGCTCCGCCTGGACGCCGCCGCGACATCCTCGCTCGTGAATTTCGGGTCGCGCATTGTAATATTGTCGCGCAGGGAACCTGCGACGAACAGGCTGTCCTGGAAGACGATTCCGAGTTCCCGCCTGAAAGAGCCTTGATCGTGCGCTTTCAGCGGCTCTCCGTTGACGAGTATTTCTCCCGACTGCGGCTCAAGCGCGCCAATGGCAAGCTTGAGCAGCGTCGTCTTTCCCGCGCCGTTGTCGCCCACCAGCGCATACGCCCTGCCGGCGCGGAATACGGCGGAGAAGTTTTTGACGACAGGGCGGCTCTCCGCTCCTGGATAGGAGAAGGTCACATTGCGGAATTCTATGCTTTCGACGGCGCCGGTATTTTTGCGGATGCGCTCCGGCGCTTGACGCGAAAGCATCTCGTCAAGCGAATCGACGCCCTCGCGCAGGGATGCCGTCTCCGGGAGGAGCGAAACAATCCCCTGCACCGATTGCATGGCCGCGAGGAACAGCAGCTGGTAAACGACCACGTCGCCTACGGGAATCGCGCCTTTCGCGGCGAATGCGCCGGCGATCCCCAGCACGATGATTTCGCCGGCGACGAGGATGGCGCCGAGCATAGCGCCGAAGACGGTGCCCAGACGGTCCATGTCGCGGTTTGCGGTTTTCAGGGATTCTATCGTCGCGCGCGGCCCGTCCGCAAAGCGGCGCTCGGCGTCCAGCATGCGCAGGAACGGCAGCGAATGGAAGAATTCGAATAGCGTCGAATACGCGCCGTCGCTTCGCGTGCGCACGGAACGGGAGTTTCGCGCGAACCGCTTCGCGAATGGACAAAACATTGCGATCGCGAGGGGGATGAACGACATGAAGGCAAG
>CAMZET010000091.1 GCA_947305825.1 uncultured Verrucomicrobiota bacterium | reverse complement strand
ATATGGCTATCAGACGGAAAGCGTTGAGAGCGGCGGTGAGCGACGTGCGCGTTGCTTCGGCGTCCGTCTTGACCGATTTCCACGGCTCCCTGGAGTCGAAGAAGCCGTTAGCGGCGTCGGCGAGGCGGCAGATTTCGACAACGGCGAGGTTGAAGCGGCGTTCTTCATAGTAGCGGGCAATCTGTGGCGCGGCGGCGCGGCATTTTTCCAGGAGCTCGCGTCCCTCGTCGTCGAGCGTACCAAGCGTACCGCCGAGCTTCTTCTGAAGCATCTGCGCCCCGCGCGAGGCGATATTCGTGATTTTGCCCACCAAATCGGCGTTCACCCTCTGCACGAAGTCGTTCAGGTTCAAGTCCATGTCGTCCGTCGTGCCGCCGATTTTAGCCGCGTAGTAGTAGCGCAGAGCCTCCGGCGGCAAGTGGTCGAGATATGTGCGGGCATTGATGAACGTGCCCTTGGACTTCGACATCTTCTCGCCGTTAACAGTCAAGAAGCCGTGCACGAAAACCTTGTCCGGGCCTTGGAATCCTGCCGCGTGGAGCATTCCCGGCCAGAAGAGGCAGTGGAAGCGGATTATGTCCTTGCCGATGAAGTGGTATATTTCGCTCTTGGGCGTTGCGCCGGCGTCGGTCGTCCAGTAATCTTCGAGCTTCTTGCCGTTGCGCTTGCACCAGTCGGTGAGGCTGGCGATGTAGCCGATAGGCGCGTCGACCCAGACGTAGAAGAACTTGCCCTTGTGGCCGGGAATCTCGAAGCCGAAATACGGTGCGTCGCGCGAGATGCACCAGCCTCGCAAAGGCTCGCCGAACCATTCCAGCAGCTTGTTGGAGACGTCCGACTGCGTATGCAGCGGAAGCCACTTTTCGAGGTATTCGTGCTGTGGTTCGAGTTCGAAGTAGAGGTGCTCGGAGTCGCGGAGTTTCGGTTCGGCGCCGCACGTGGTGCAGAGCGGCGCGCCGAGTTCCTCTGCGCCGTACGTGGCGCCGCACTTGTCGCAAGAGTCGCCGTACTGGTTCGGCGCACCGCACTTCGGGCACGTTCCCTTCACGAAGCGGTCGGGCAGGAACATATTGCAATGTTCGCAGTAGAGCTGCGGGGCGGTCTTGCGCGTCACGGCCCCGGCCGCTTCCATCGCCGCGTAAATCTTTTCCGAGAGCTCGCGGTTCTCCGGCGAATTCGTCGTGTAGTAATTGTCGAATTCAATCTGGAAAGACGTGAAGTCGCGCACGTGCTCGGCATGGGCGCGTTCGATGAGCGCTTCCGGCGTGATGCCTTCCTTGCGGGCGCGAATCATGATGGGCGTGCCGTGTGTGTCGTCCGCGCACACGTATATGCACTCGTTGCCGAGCATTTTCTGGAAGCGGACCCAGATATCGGTCTGGACGTATTCGACGAGGTGGCCGATATGGATGTCGCCGTTTGCATACGGCAAGGCGCTGGTGACTATTATTCTACGCTTTTCCATGTCTTCGGATATAGATTGCTGATTGATACGGTTCGTTGGAAAGTCGTTTGTCTGGGTGTCAGACGATGAGCATGCAATCGCCATAGGAGAAGAAGCGGTAGTTGGCGCGCACGGCCATCGCGTATGCGCAAAGCATGCGCTCGCGTCCGGCGAGCGCGGAAACCATCATGAGGAGGGTAGACTGCGGAAGGTGGAAATTGGTGAGCATGCAGTCGGTGACGAGGAACTTGTAAGGCGGGTAGATGAAAATGTTGCTTGCGCCTGAGCCGGCGACGACTTTGCCGTCGTGAGCGGCGGCGACTGTCTCGAGCGTTCGCACGGTGGTGGAGCCGCAGCAGAACACCCTGCCGCCACGCGCTTTGCATTCGTTTATGGCGTCGGCGGTTTCGGGTGGCACGGTGAAAGCCTCGAAGTCCATGTGGTGGTCTTCGATGTTGTCGACCTTGACGGGGCGGAAAGTGCCCGGACCCACATGGAGCGTGACGGCGACGCGGCGCACGCCCTTGGCTTCCAGGGCGGCGAATATTTCTTCGGTGAAATGGAGCCCGGCGGTAGGCGCGGCAACGGAGCCGATTTCGCGAGCATAGATGGTCTGGTAGCGTTCGCGGTCGGCTTTTTCCTCTTCAGGCGTTCCTTCACGTTTGACGTATGGCGGCACCGGCGTGTGGCCGAATTGGTCGAGGAGTTCCATGAGCGGGCGGGCGGCGGCGAAAGCGACGCGCCACATTCCTATGCCTTCAAGCGGCTTGACGAGCGTCGCGGCGAGTTCGCCGTTCGGGCCGAACACGGCGCGCTGCCCCTCGCGACACTTGCGCCCGGAACCGACTATGCAGTTCCAGTCTGTCGATTCCGGCGCCGGAGAGACGAGCAGGATTTCGACTTGGCCGCCCGTATCAGGCCAAGAGCCGATAAGACGCGCCGGAAAAACCTTCGTGTCGTTTACGACGAGAAGGTCTTCCGGCATGATGTATTCGGTGATGTCGGCAATATGACGGTGCTCCAGCACGCCGGTAGCGCGGTGGAGCACCATCATTTTCTCCGTGCCGCGCTTTTCTGCCGGGTGCTGGGCAATCAGCCGTTCGGGGAGCGGATACCAGAACAGCGACGTCTTCATCGTCAGGCGAGCAGGTCGTCGGAGCCCGAAACGCCGTCTGCGCCGCCGCCGAGGTCGATTGCGCCGCTGGCGGGTTCTTCGCCGGCGGAGCCGGAATCGCCCACCAAATCGACGACCCCGGAATTCTGTCCGGACACGAGGTTGATTGGCGCGCCGAGATTCACAGTCGCGTTCATTCCGAGTCCGGTGCCGTTGTAGTCCGCGCTCAGCAAATCGTTGCCGTCCACCGATTCCCCGGCCATTACGTCGAGCGAGGCGTCGTTGATGAGCACTGGTTCCGGCAGAGAGTCATCGTCGTCGTTCTCCTCGCCCGGAATCGACCCCTTTGTCGGGATTCCGTAGAGTTCCTCGTGGCGCTTGCGCTGCTCCTCGCGGAGTTCCTCCATATCCGCATCGCTGATGGTGTCGCAAAGCGGGACGAGTTTGAGGTAGCGGTGGAGCGGGAAGCCTGTGCCGCCGGGGATGAGGTGGCCGAGAATGACGTTCTCCTTGAAGCCGCGCAGTTCGTCGACACGGCCCATTGTCGCCGCTTCAGTCAAGACGCGGGTCGTATCCTGGAAGGATGCGGCGGAGATGAACGAGTCAGTCTCGAGGGCGGCTTTCGTAATGCCGAGGAGCGCGGGCTGCGCTTCCGCCGGACGGCGGCCTTCCTCCATCATCCTCTCGTTCACTTTCAAGAACGTCTGGCGCGAAACCTGCTCGCCCCACAGGAAGTCGGTGTCGCCGGGGTTCGTGATTCTTACCTTGCGCAGCATCTGGCGTACGATAATCTCGATGTGCTTATCGTTGATTTCCACGCCCTGGAGACGATAGACCTGCTGGACTTCATTGACGAGGTACTTTTCGAGTTCCTGCGGGCCGGAGACTTCAAGGATTTCCTGCGGGATTACCGGGCCTTCAGTGAGCTGCTGGCCCTTCTTCACGCGGTCGCCCTTGAACACGACGATCTGCTTGCCCATCGGTATGAAGTGCTCTTCGACGAGTCCAGTGATGTCATCGACCACCTTGACGCAACGCTTGCCGCGCACGTTCTCGCCGAATTCGATGACGCCCTCGATTTTTGCGATTTCTGCGGCGTCCTTGGGCTGGCGAGCCTCGAAGAGTTCGGCGACACGCGGCAGACCGCCGGTGATGTCGCGTGTTTTGGCGGCCTCGCGCGGCGTCTTTGCGAGCAGCATGCCAGGCGTCGCCTTGTCGCCGTCGCGCACCATCACAATGGCGCCCGTCGGAATGTCGTGCGAGTCCATGAGCTTGTCGCCTTCGCGGATTTCAATGCGCGGATGCAGGTTGGAGTCGCTTGTCGGCAACACGACGAGCGTCTTGGCTCCGGTCGCGCGGTCGGTTTCGGTCTTGACGGAAATATCTTCTTCGAAGTCGAAGAACGTAATCGTACCGGCAGACTCGGAAAGAACTGGGACGGAGTGCGGATCCCAGACCGCGACTTTCTGGCCTTTCTTGACCTGTGCGCCGTCCTCTACAAGCAGCGTCGTGCCCATCTGAAGCTGATAGGTGTCGCGCGAGCCGTCTGGCGCCGTGATTTCAAGCGAGCCGTTCTTGTTGAGAACCACTTCCTGTCCGTCGTCGTTGCGTACTTTACGCACATCGATAAAGCGGGCAACGCCATCGGACTTGAGGACGATTTCCGGAATCTTTGCAGTAGCCGAAGCGGTGCCGCCGATATGGAACGTACGCATCGTAAGCTGGGTGCCGGGTTCGCCGATGGACTGCGCGGCGATGATGCCGACAGCCGTGCCAATTTCCACCTGGCGACCCGTGGAGAGGTCGCGGCCGTAGCACTTGGCGCACATGCCGTGTTCCGCATCGCACGTGAGACCGGAGCGTATCCAAATCTTGTCGACGCCGAGCGCGTTGATGCGAGCGGCAGCTTCTTCGTCGATGATTTCGTTCGCCGGAACGATGACGTCGGATATGTCGCGCGGGTTGACAACGTCATAGAGCGCGGTGCGCCCGAGAACGCGATCACCGAGCGACACCTTGACTTCATCGCCCTCGACGATAGCCTCGACTTCAATGCCGTTGACCGTGTTGCAGTCTTCCTGCGTGATGATGACGTCCTGCGAGACGTCGACGAGCTTTCTCGTGAGGTAGCCGGCGTCGGCGGTTTTCAATGCCGTATCGGCGAGGCCCTTGCGTGCGCCGTGCGACGAAATGAAGTATTCGAGAACGCTCAGGCCCTCGCGGAACGACGCCGTAATCGGGCGTTCGATAATATCGCCGGACGGGTTGGACATGAGGCCGCGCATGCCGGCGAGCTGACGAATCTGCAACTTGGAGCCGCGGGCCTTGGAGTCCGCGAACATGTATACCGGGTTGAGTTCTGTCGGGTTCGGATTTTCGGGCGAAATGTTCTTGTCGATTGTCTTGTAAAGCGAGTCGCCGATTTTCTCGGTGGTCGCCGCCCAGATGTCGACAATCTTGTTGTGGCGTTCGCCGTCGGTGATGATGCCCTGCTGGAACTGCTGCTGGACCTTGTCGGCCTCGGCGCGCGCCTTGGCAATCTCGGCGTCCTTGTCCGCCGGGCGAATCATGTCCTTCAAGCCCATCGACGCGCCGGAAATCGTCGCGAAGCGGTAGCCGAGTTCCTTGAGAGAGTCGATTGCCGCGACCGTGACATCGTGCCCCGCCACCTTGTGGCAGTCGAGAATCAACTTGCCAATCGTGGACTTGGAGCATTTGTCGTTCCAGAAGCCCATCTGTTCGGGCCACACGGCGTTGAAGATTACGCGGCCGGCCGTCGTCTCGATCGTGCTCTTCTTGCTGTCGCCGTGCGGCCGCCCCATCGTCATGTAGTCCGGGTTGCGGTAGCGGATGCGCGTGTGGTAGTCGATTGCGCCTTCCGCGATGCCGAACTCGACCTCGCCGATGTCGTTGAACAGCGGCAGATGCTCCTGCGAGCAGTCCGTCTTGCCGGCAATCTTGCCGGCGAGCTTGTCCTGCTGCGAGGAGACGGTGAGGAAGTAGAGGCCGAGGCAGACGTCCTGCGTAGGTGTCATGACGGACTTGCCGGACGCCGGCGAGAAAATCGAGGTGGATGCGAGCATCATCAGCTTCGACTCCATCTGCGCCTCGATTGAGAGCGGCACGTGGACGGCCATCTGGTCGCCGTCGAAGTCGGCGTTGAACGGGGTGCAGACCATCGGGTGCAGGCGGATCGCCTTGCCCTCGACGAGCACCGGCTCGAACGCCTGGATCGACAGGCGGTGCAGCGTCGGCGCGCGGTTGAGGAACACGGTCTTGTCCTTCGTCACCTCTTCGAGGATGTCCCACACCTGCTCGTCGTGGCGCTCGATCATCTTGCGAGCCGTACGGACGGTATGGCACACGCCAAGCTCCTTGAGGCGGCGGATGATGAACGGCTCGAAGAGCCTGAGGGCCATCTCCTTCGGGATGCCGCACTGCGGGAACTTCAGCTCGGGGCCGACGACGATCACGGAACGTCCGGAGTAGTCGACGCGCTTGCCGAGGAGGTTCTGGCGGAAGCGGCCCGTCTTGCCCTTGAGGATCTCGGAGAGCGACTTGAGCGGGCGGTTGCCCGGGCCCGTCACCGCGCGGCCGTGGCGGCCGTTGTCGAACACCGCGTCGACGGCCTCCTGGAGCATGC
>CAMZET010000090.1 GCA_947305825.1 uncultured Verrucomicrobiota bacterium | reverse complement strand
ACGTTCAACCGCGCCGAAATGGTCTGCAAGTGCGTCGCAAGCGTCTTCGCCAGCGACTGGGAGAACCTCCGCGTCGCGGTGGTGGACGACTGTTCGCCGGACGGAACCGCCGCCGCGCTGCAGCGCGGCTTCGCCGACGAACTCGCTTCCGGACGCCTGCGCTATTCGCGCAACGAGAGGAATTCTTTCCAGGCCGTGTCGCGCAACAACGGCGCGCGCCTCTTCCCTGACGCCGACTTCTATCTCTTCCTCGACGACGACAACATCGTCTCGCCCGGCATGGTGCGCGAGCTCGTCGCCGCCTTCGAGCGCCATCCGAAGGCGGGGCTAGTCGCACCTGTCGCCATCCACAGACGCAGGAATTCATACGGTCTCGTCTGGACGCTCGGCAGCGATTTCAACCGCTGGACTTCGCAGCCGAAGGACAATTTGCCGAACATCCCGGAAGAGCGCCTGGCGGCTCTGAACGAAGATTTCCCTACAACATACAGTCCCAATGCGTTCATGGTATCGGCGGCGGCGTACCGCGCCGCGAAAATATGCGACGGCGGCGGCTTCGACGAGTCGTTCGTGCAGATTTTCGAGGAGTCGGACTTCGGCTGGCGCGTAATCGAGTCGGGTTTCGAGGGGTGGATAACGAAACGCGCGGTCACGGAGCACTACGGCTTCCTGGAGCCCGGCTGCGTGCCGGAATTGCGGCAACTGGGCATCGAGAAGCCCTACCGCACGTTCTGTTTCGCCCGCAACCGTCTGCGCTTCGCGCGCCGCCATTTCAATTTCCTGCAGAACGTCAGCGTGCATCTCGTCTTCGCGCCGCTGTCGTGCCTGTATTACTGCGCAGTCGCGCTGCGCAACAAGAGGCCAGACATCGCTCGCGCCTATCTCGCCGGGACGCTATGCGGAATTTTCGGAATCGGCGGACACGATGCGGGCAAGAAGCATTGAAGCGGCAAGAGCGACATGAATAAAGACGGCGGGAAGAGGCAGATGTTCGCGGGATTTGCGTTCAGCGCGGCGATAGTGGCGACGGCGGCGGCGGCGCTGGCGTTTCCCGGCGCTTTCATCGAATGGGGCGGCGTGAAGCTCATAACGCTCGTCGCGCCGGCGTTGCAGCTGATAATGTTCGGCATGGGCACGACGCTCTCGGGCGGCGACTTCGCTCGCGTGGCCAAGAGGCCGTGGGCTGTGGCGCTCGGCGTCGGTCTGCAATTCCTCGTGATGCCGACCGTCGGCTTCGCTCTCGCCCGCGCCTTGGCGCTGGACGATGAGCTCGCCGCCGGCTGCATCCTCGTCGGCTCCGTCGCCGGCGGAACCGCCTCCAACGTCATTTCCTTCCTCGCCAAGGCGGACGTCGCGCTCTCCGTTTCCATGACGTGCGTCTCCACGCTCCTGTCGCCGTTCGTCACGCCACTAGCGATGAAACTGCTTGCCGGACGCTTCATCGAAGTGGACGCGCTGAAGATGACGCTGGAGATTCTGAAAATCGTCATAGTGCCTGTCGTGCTCGGCGCGGGAGTGCGGCGGGCGTTCTCGCGGCAGTTCGAGCGCCACGGCAAGACGTGCAACCGCGCCCTGTCGCTCGTTTCCATGGCGGGGATATGTTTCACGCTTGCGGTCATCACGGCGCCCGGACGCGACGTGCTCTCGCGAGCGGGCTTGGCGATTTTCGCCGCCGCCGCAGCGCACAACGCGGCCGGATATCTCGCCGGATACTGGCTTACGCGCCTCGCCGGGCGGTTTGCCCGACTGGGCGAGCGCGAGGCGCGGACGGTGGCCATAGAAGTCGGCATGCAGAACGGCGGCATGGCGTCGGCGCTGGCGATAAACGTGCTGGGGAGCGCGGCCGCCGCCTTGCCGGGAAGCGTGTTCTCGCTATGGATGAATTTCTCCGGGGCGCTTCTGGCGGCGCGGTGGTCGCTCTCGGCACCGCCAGGCGACGAACGGCACGCCGCGTGCGACAGCAACGGGAAGGAGGGGGCGGCATGAGCGAACTGCGTCGCAATGCGTATTTGCTCGCAGGGCCGACCGCAAGCGGCAAAAGCGCCATCGCCGCCGTCCTCGCCCGCGAAATGGGAGCGAGAATCCTCAGCGCGGACTCCATGCTCGTCTACAGCGGCTTCGACATCGGCACCGCCAAGCCGTCCCGCGAGGAAATCGAGGAATTCGGCATGGGCGGAGTAAATCTCGTGACGCCGGCGGAGGAGTTCTCCAGCGGCGCCTACCTCCGCGCGGCCGCCGAATGGGCAAAGAGCGTGCCGCCGGAAACCCCGATTGTCATCGTCGGCGGCACGGGCCTCTATTTCTCCGCCCTCCTGCGCGGCCTCGACCGCAAATGGCAAAAGCCTCCGCCGGAATATCCTGTCATCCGCATCGACCGCTCGCTCGTCCGCGAACGCATCGCCAAACGCCTCGACGCCATGTTCATGGCCGGACTCGAAGAGGAAAAACGCCGCCTCCGCGAAGAATATCCGGTCTGGAGCCGCACCGCATCCCTCGCCATAGGCTACCGCGATGGCGACACCCGCGACAAAATCTTCGTCCGCACCTGCCAGCTCGCAAAACGCCAGGACACCTGGTTCCGCCACCAGGCCACGCCAATCTACGTCGATCCCACCGTCGACGCCGTCCGCCAATGTTGGCGAACCCGAGGCCCCTGGCCCGTCGTCTTCCAGAATTGCGATGAACTCTGCCCCTAAATTGATGCGGCTACTACGAAATTTGTGTATATGCAATCGTCTCTCCCGCGGAAATAAACAATCGCCCAGGCATTGAGCGGATGGTGGTCGGCAACCATGACATGCCGTCTTGATAAAGTGCCTGCGCGGTAGTTCATGTGCGAATCGTTCCAAAAACTTACACAGCTTGTATCCACGCCATTTGCCCAGAAGTTGGTGTTTGCCGGCCCAGTTGCCGGCGCGGTATGCGGCATAAACTTCTGCAATGCCGCGCTTGTTTTTTCCCTGCAATCCTGTCATCCACCGACCTACGAACTTTGGCTGCACAAACGGCGGCCGAAGGTGCGCGGATGCAGCTGGGCTAGGCGTCGGTGAAGTGTACGGAGCGGATATTGCGCGCGCCGGAGAGAGCCATGAGGAGGCGGTCGAAGCCGAGGGCGGCGCCGGCTGCGGAGCCGACCTCTCCGATGCGCGAGAGGAACTCTTCGTCGAGAGGATAGTCGTCCTCGCCGAGATGGCGCCGCTCCTCTCGCGCCAGCTCGAAACGGCGTCTTTGCTCGCCGGGGTCGGTCAGTTCGGTGAAGCAGTTGGCAAGTTCCATGCCGGATAGATAGAACTCCCAGCGTTTTGCGACGCCGTGCTCGATTTTCGCGAGCGAAGCGCATGGCGGCGGATACCCTTCCAGAAACACGGCGTTGTGACGGGCGAGGGCGGGTTCGACCTTGTTTACCATGTGCTCGTCGAACAAGGCGGAATTGGCGGCCCACTGTTCTGGGTCGAACGGGTCCCAGCCGGCGAAACGGCGGTAGGCGTCGCGCACGGAATACGAAGCGATTTCGCCGAGCGGCGCGAACGCGGCATCCGGGAAGGCGACGGCGAGTTCGCGAAGAAGCTCCACCAAATCGCGCTTGAGGTCTTCGCACGTCGCGTCGAGCCTGTACCATTCGAGCATGGTGAATTCCGCGGAATGGCGCGAGCCGTTCTCGCCGTCGCGGAAGCACGGGCCGATTTGGAAGATGGGTGCGATGCGGTCGGCGAGGAGTTTTTTCATCTGGAGTTCGGGAGAGGCGCGGAGGAAGCCGCCGGACGCGACTCGCGGGCAGTCGATGAAAGGCTCCGGCGCCGGCGCGGCGATTCGCACCGGCGTGTCCACCTCCAGGAATCCGCGCTCCTCGAAGAAACGGCGCACGGCGCGCAGCACGGCGCACCGCAATTCCACCATCTCCGGCGTCATTCGTAGCGCTCCAGCAATTTCCCCAGACGCTCCGAAAGACGCCCTTCCAGCCACGGCTTGACGCCCCAGTAGTCGCGCAGCGAAAGGTATTCGCCGACGGGGCCCGACTGGCCGGGCTTGACGCCGTATTCGGCGCGGAGCATGATGTTCCTGGCGGTAGCGTCGGGAGATACGAATTCCACCACTTGCGTCTTGAAGCCGAGGATGCGCAGTATCATGGCGCGGAAGGAGTCGGTCAGCAAATCGCAGAGGCGTTCGCGGAGGATGGACTGGCGGAGGAGGCCGCCGAAGACGGCGGCCGGGCCTGTCGCGCGGCCCGACACTTCGGCCATGTGCTTCTGCAGTTCATGCTGGCAACACGGAGCGGAGAGGATGTAGCGCGCCTTCCATTCGACGCCTTTGGCGATGGCCTCGTCTGTGGCCGTGTCGCAGGCGTGGAGCGACACGACGAGGTCGGCAAAGGCGCCGGAGACGCCGCGACGGCCGCTTTCCGGCAGCGAAAACGCCGCCAGGTCGCTCGCCACGAAACGCACGTTTTCGGCGACGTCGAGCGCCGCCGCCATCTTGCTCGCGGCATCGATTACGTCCTCGCGCCTGTCGACGCCGTATACCGTAACGTTCGCAAGCCCCGCCACTCGCGTCAGATAGAAATACAGCGCGAGCGTCAGATACGCCTTGCCGCAGCCGCAGTCGACGACCGTGAACGGCTCTTCCGACGGCTTTATTCCCAGCGAAGAGACGACTTTGAGAAACTCGTTGACCTGGTCGAACTTGCCGCGCATCGAGGCGCGTATCTGCCCGGAGCCGTCGGCGAGTCCGGTGACGCGCAGGAGAGCGGCGGAGTCGAACGATGAGAGAGGGGTCTTCTTTACGCGGTCGTGCGGCTGCAGGGCGACGGTGCGCTCCATTTGGGCGGAACGCGAGACGAGGGCGCGGCCCTTGCGCGTGACGCGCACGTGCAAATCGCCGGCGGCGTCCATGAGATGGAGTTCGCACGCGCCGCGCTGCGCGATAATCTCTTCGAGGCCGTCGCGCGCCTCGCTTTCGCCCAAATTCTTCACCTGCACGCTCCCGGCGTCGTTCATCTCCGCCTGGAATTTGCGGACGCCGCCGATTTCCACGGGGCGCAGCGATATGCGGAAGTTCTCGCCGCCGCGCCGCACGCTCTGCACCAGCTTCATGAAGCCCGCGCCAAATACGCGTTCGCGTATCTCGTCGGCCAGCGCTTGTTCCAGTTCGTATCTTTCCATGCCGCGATTCCTTTCTGGTTTGGTTGCGTCCTCAAGACCGCGCCTGCGCACCGCGCGAAAAAAAGGCTCTGACGAATGCGTCCTGCGACGTGTCTCGCAGGGCCTGCGGCGTGCCGAGCGCAATCATGCCGCGCCGCGCCTTGTCAAACATCGCGCAGCGGTCTGCTATCTTGAATATGCTCGCAAGCTCGTGCGTCACGACCACGAAAGTCGCCCCCTTGCCGGCCCGCAGAGAAAGTATCAGGTCGTCGAGCTCCGAGGATGTAATCGGGTCGAGGCCGGCGCTTGGCTCGTCGAGGAATACCACTTCCGGCTCGAGCGCCAGGGCGCGCGCTATAGCCACGCGCTTCTTCATCCCGCCTGAAATCTCGCCCGGCATCTTCCCCGCCGCGTCCTCGAGTCCGACGTCCTTCAGGAGAGACATCGCCCGCTCGACGCGCTCGCGCCGCCGCAGCGCCGTGAACTCCTCCAGCGGCAGCATCACGTTCTCCAGGCATGTCATCGAGCCAAAAAGCGCACCAGACTGGAACATGACACCTATACGCCTCGTAAGCTGCGCACGAGTGCGTCGGCTCCACTGCATCCCAGCCACCTTCAGCGTCCCGGACAATACGGGATTGAGCCCTATCATGTGCTTCATGATTGTGGACTTCCCGCAGCCGGAACCGCCAAGAAGAATGAAAACCTCGCCGCGCTTCACCGAAAAACTCACGTCGCGCAGCACCGCTTCGCCAGAATACCCCGCATCCACATGTTCCAGCGTGATAATCTCCTCGCTCTCCTGCGACACGCTTTCCGGCGGCGCGACCGTCCTCCCTTTCTCTTCCATCGCTTCGCCTCCCATGCCCTACAGACCCCAAAAGTAGCAGAGAACCGCCAGGATGCCGTCGGACACCGCAATCGCGACAATGCCGTCGACCACCGCCTCCGTCGCCGCGACGCCCACGCCGTCCGCCGTCGATTTCGTGCGCATCCCCGCCGAACACGCCACCACGGAGATTAGCAGGCCGAAAAGGCACGACTTGGCCAGGCCGAACGCTATCATGAACACGTCGGACGTGGAGGCGACGTGATTCCAGAACACGACGGTCGGCAC
>CAMZET010000089.1 GCA_947305825.1 uncultured Verrucomicrobiota bacterium | reverse complement strand
TCCAGAACGTCCATGACGCCGTGAAGGAAGGCGAGGGCATGACGCAGCCGCTCGCACAGTGCTCCGTCTTCCCGCCGATGGTCGTGTCGATGGTCGAGGTCGGCGAAGAGACCGGCGCCTTGGCGGACATGCTGACGCGAATCGCCAACACGTACGACGACGAAGTGGACAATGCCGTCGCCGGCATGACGGCCGCCATCGAACCGGCGCTCATCATCGTGCTCGCCGTCGTCGTCGGCACCATCGTCATCGCCATGTTCCTGCCGATGATAAAAATCATCTCCTCCGTCTCCGGCGCAAGCTCGTAAGGAGAAAGCAATGACGCTGAAATTGCAAGCAAGCCGGGGCTTCACGCTCATCGAAATGCTCGTCGTCGTGGCCGTGCTGACGACGCTCATGACGATGGTGTTCCGCTTGAGTTCAATCGGCGGCAACGCCTCGGCGCGCAACAACACCATTGCCCGCATACAGAAGCTGGAGAACTGCCTCTCCGGCTATTACGCGGCGTTCGGCACGTATCCGCCCGTCAAAGTCCAGGGCACGCGGAGCATCTACGCGCAGGTCGACTCCCACGGGATACAGATGGACATCGGCGCGGAGCGCCCGGTCGCAGACATCTGGCCGCAGGTCAACGCCGCGTGCAAATCCCAGCCCGTCGCCTGCCAGTTCCCGTTCCCCGCCGGATACGACGACATGATAAAGGCCGTTTCCGACACCATGAAGGAATTGGCGGACGCCGAAGACCCGGAGTTCGACCAGCTCTGGTCCAGCGACGGCGGCAAGACCGCCGACCCGGACAAGAAGGCGAAGTACGCCGCCGGTTTCGACGGCGGCAGCGCCGGCACGCTATCGCAGACCGACACGGACTGGCGCAACGTGCAGGCTTTCCGTTTCGGCCTCCTGAGCTACATCCTGCCGCGATACCTTTTCATGACGGAGGGCGACGAGTCGTATTTCAACGGCAACTTCGGCCAGTGGGAGGCGAACAACTCTCTGCCGTGCGACCCGCTCACCGGCGAGCGCTATTCCAGCTGGAGCATCATGCGACAGAAACTCATCGACTACCGCGGGAGCGGAAGGGCCAGCGATCTCGTGCAGGTGGCGAACATCCCGTCGCAGGCCGTCTGCGCCAGATGGATGCCCAACCTCGAGAAGTCGTGCAGCTGCAACCGCGACCTGACGTTCTTCGGCGTCGACGTCAAAGATTCGAGCGTCGGCGACTTGAACGTGGCGAACCGCGACATAGAAGTGTTCACGCCGGGCGGCGGCGAAGGCAACTCCGACCAGTACATCCTCGATTCGATTTCGATGCAGGACGGCTGGGGGAACGACCTCTACTACTACTCGCCCGCCCCCTACCAGAAATACGTCGTATGGAGCGCCGGACCCAACGGCAGGACTTTCCCGCCCTGGATTCCGCGCAGCACGCTCTCGGGCGAAGACGCGAAGACCGTCGGCAACTGGACTGCCGACGACATCACAGGCATGAGCAACTAGCAAAACAGGAGAGATTTAGATGAAAACCAGCAAGCCAGGTTTCAGAAACGCATTCACGCTCGTCGAAATGCTCGTCGTAATCGGCATAATAGCGATTTTGACGGGCGCCTCGATTGGCGCGTTTTCGAAGATGACGAAGACGGCCGAGCGCGCGAAGTGCCAGGAGCTCGTCAGCAACACGGCGACTGCGCTTACCGCGCTCTACCAGCAGGCGGGCATCTGGCCGAAGGTCTTGCGGGCGAACGGCGCCACCGACGGCCAGCTCGACGAAAACGCCGCGCTCGCGCTTGTGAACTACATGTCGCTGTCGACCGACTCCAACGGCAAGCTCAGCGGCATAGACAAGTTCGGCATCGTCACGCCGTGGGCGGTGGCACACATCAAGCGCCGCGGCAACAGCGCGTCGCTTTCCGACAAGGTCGCCGGCGGCACCCTCCAGGATCATATCCTCCACTACGCGGTGGACCTCGACGGCGACGGCATAATCCCCGGCGCCAACGTCGGCGGCGAGACCGTCGACATCCGCGCCACCGTCGCGGTCTGGTGCTGCGGCAAGGACGGCGTGCTCGAGACGTATTCGCGCGGCCTGCGCAAGGACGACTGCTATTCCTGGACAAAGGGCCAGACCCAGGGGGTGAGGTAATGCGGCTTTTCGGCAGCCACGTCCGCGGCGGCTTCACCATCGTCGAACTGATGATGGTGATAGGCATCATCGGCATCCTGCTCGGCATCGTGACAACGGCAGCGTCGAGTTCCATCCAGCAGGCGCGTACGCGAAAGGCCGACGCCGCCTGCACGCTCGTCGAGCAGGCGTTCGCCACGTTTTACGCCCAGAAGGGCTATTGGCCGGGCACCATCGGCACGAAAATCAAGAACGGCAACCTCGGCGAACGCGAAAACTACCTCGGCGAATATTCCGGCGGCCAGTACCAGACCGACCACGACCAGTACGAACTCGACGCCGACGAGGTCGATTCCATGGTCCGCGACATAATCCAGGAGACGAAGAACGGCAATCCGCTCATGGATATTTCCGGCCTCTTCGTCTCGCGCGGCCGCGGCTACAAGGACGGCCGCGACCACGGCCTAGACTTCATGGACGCCATACACGGCACACGCAAGAGCGCCAGGAAGATGAAGGTCTCGGAAATGCACTTCGGCTACCCGGAGACCAGCACCGGCTACTTCAGGCATTTCTGGATTATCTACTCCATACCAACCGACACGTTCAAGGTGTCTCGCATGAACTCGTCCCGGATGAAGCAGCAATGAAGAGAAACGGCTTTACATTGATGGAACTACTCGTCGTCGTGGCGATTATGGGGCTTCTTGGCACCATATCGGTCGGCGGCTACCGCGCCATGCAGCGCGGGATGGAGGAGCGCGGCGTGATGCAAAACGTGAACGAGTTCACTCGCGCGGCGTACCAGAGGGCGCAAATCGACCGAGTGCCTGTGGCCGTGTTCTTCTGGAACGAGACTCTTCGCGAGGAGAACGACACCGGCACGCAGACGCCGGTAATCGTCGGCAAGGCGGTCGCGGTGCGCCGTTCCGGCCGTCTTACCCGCGTCTCGGGCAGCGACCTCGTTGACGAATTCGGCGACTTGCGCTTCAGCCGCCTGATTGTCGACGAGGACGACGAGAGCGCCTCATCCGGTTCCGGCGGCTCAAACAGCAAGGCCGACGGCGTGTATCTCTATCCCATGAACGGCACGAGCGACGGCACCACGCTCAAGCGCAGCCTCGTGCGCTCCACGACAGAGTTGAAGAAACTCAATCCGATGCTCGTGCTGTCCGGTGCTCAGGCCGACATTGAGGCGTACGCTTATCGTGTGCTGGATGCCGGTGGCGTAAACTGGAAGGCTGGCGACGCATACGGCTTCGAATTCGCCGAGATTACGCTCCCGCACAACTACATTTTCGGCAATTCGTTCTCTACGAGCGCGACAAGTCCGGTGCGCGACGTCGGCAAGAAGTTCTACACGGTCGGAGGCTCCGCGACCGGCATCCAGGTGTCGAGCCTGCGGCCGGGCACGAACGGCGAGCTTTCCGCACAGGCGGTCGGCGACAGCGACGACCCGAGCAAGGAGCGTCGCGAATAGCGGCGGCGCAAAACCAAGGAGGCAGACGTGAGTTTGAAATTGAGAAGCGCGTTTACGCTGATGGAGGTGAACCTCGCCATTCTCGTGATGGCCGGCGGCATCCTTTCCATCGTTGGGCTTTATTCGCTCGGCTTCCGCGAAAGCCGCCAAAGTTCCGAGGACGTCGTGGCAACGGCTTACGCAGACGCCGTGATTTCCCCGCTCGCCATGGCCATTTCCGCCACGAACCTGCGCTGGAGCGCGTTCAAGAACATCGACAACTTCCCGGGCGACAAGGGATGGGCGGAGTATCTCGACGAGAACACCGGGCTCGTGAAGAGCAATCCCGACGGGACGGCGAAGAACGCTTTCTCGCGTGCGATGGGGGCGTTTTCCGGCGCTGCGCAAGGCGCCATGGACGCGCCCAGTTCCGCGTGGCCGAGCGGTTGCGACGGCGGCCTGAATGCCGGCCTAATCGTAATGCACGCTCCGGGAAGCCCGATAGTCCGCATCGGCTTCCGCGCCTCCAAGCTGCCCAATATGCTTTTGAGCGCTCCGCTCTACTACACCGAAGTCCGTTTCCAGGGGGTGAACGACTGATGAAAAAGGGCTTTACAATCCTTGAACTGCTCGTCGCGAGTCTGCTACTCGGCATGCTCGTCACGATTCTGACGATGATATTCAACCAGTCTTCGATTGCCTGGCGCACCGGTGTCGCGAGCGTCGCGGACCTTGACAGCGTGCGCGGCAACATCGCCGCCGTCCGCGACGAGGCCGACAACCTCTACGTCTGGCGCAATGACGCTAACGTTCTGCTCTCGATTTGGAACGACGACGGCGATTTGCGCTCTCGCGCCATTTCCGTCGACGGCGAAAGTTCCGCCGGTGCAGAAACCGCTCTCGCCGGAATCAGTTCTTCGACGACGCAGCGCAACCTGCCAGTCGCTTCCGTCGGCAGCGCTACCGCCGGTTCTGCGCAGAAGACCTACATTGTAAACGTGAAAAGCGCAGGTCCGGACCGCGAGTTCGAAACCTGGGACGACATATGGAGCTACCCCGATGATTTTGAAATGTAGCAGAAAAGCGTTCACGCTGATTGAACTTCTCGTCGTCGTGGGCATGATTGCCGTGATTCTCGGCGCGCTCACGACGAGCATAACGGCCTCGCAGGAACGCGCCCGCATACAGAAGGCCACCGCCGAGGTCAAGGTCATCACGCAGGCAATCCTCGCTTACGAGAACTACGCGCGCGCAAACAAGCAAGACCTGGAAACGATGGTCGACCGCGATGCGGACACGTCATCCATCGGCTTCTTGATAGGCCAAGGCGAAAGCGCCGCGTCCGGCGGCAGAATCCCCGCCACGCTCATGGCGTCGCTCTCCGCCGGCGGCAAGATGCGCGACCCGTGGGGAACCCCCTACAAAGTCACCATAAAGAGCGATGCCACCATCCAGATAAACACGCCGTTCAATTCGCTCAACACGGGCTACTTCCTCCCCAATTACTACAACCTCAAAGCGGAGGAAAGGCTATGAAGAAGAGAAACGGCTCCGCGCTGCTCATCGTTCTGGGCATGCTGGCGTTCATGATAGTTTCCGCCGTCGCGTTCGCGGCTTATATGCGCTTTGCGCGCCTCCCGTCGAGCTACCTGCGCCGCACTTCGGCCTCGCGCCTCCTCGCCAAGGCCGCGCTCGCCCGCGTCGTCGACGAAATCGACCAGGCCGTCGCCGGCAACCCCCATCCGGGCGTAGGCGGAGATTACGTCCACAAGCAGAATCCAAACTCGACCGACTGGCAGGATGGAACAGTCTCTTCCGCAAGCGACTCCAACATCCGCAACGTCTGGAAGAACCGCGTGTTCGTCGGCACGAACGTCGTCACTTTCACGCAGGACGACTTCTCCAAGTCGGTGCCGGTGCTCTCTGCCGAAGCCCTCGCCTACATTCCGCCGGCGCTCGTCAACGAGGCGCGATACTACGGACGCCTCTCTCCCGCCGCCAGATGGCACCAGATGGACTTCGACGCCGGAAGATACGCCTTCTGCGCTCTCGACGTCTCGGACTTCTTCGACATCAACCGCACTCTCGCCGCCACGCCTCGCTCCTCCGCTTCCAATCAGCGCGTCAGCATCTCCCACCTTTTCGAGAACCAGTACCACACCCAGGCCGGCAACGCCGGCGAGTGGGACAACTTCACCGCCGACTACGACCCCACGCAGTCCGGCAAGGTCCCGTTCACTTCGTATGCCGACTTCCTCCTCGCCTACAAAGACAAGAGAATCGGCAATCTCTCGAACCCGGTGTACAAATTCCTGACAGGCGACTCCGGCGCAATCGATTTCAACAACCAGACAGAACTCGAATACGCGAGCCGGATGCTGTTCGTGACGGACAGCCTGTTCACACCGGCGCCGCCACCGGAGGACGGGCGTTTCGACGATGTTTACGACCTGAGCGACGGCAACAACCAGCCGTTCGACGCCGCAGACCTCGCGACCGACAAGCCGACGATTGCCGACGTCGCGCTCTATTCCTCGGACGCTGCTGGCCGAATGGCAAGTTCCATCAGCCGTTTGGGTCTCTGCACTCTTTGGGACTATCTCGACCCTGACCATCTTCCCATTTCCCTTGCCTTGCCGACCGTCGAGCGCGTCCCGATGGTCGTCGGTCTCGAACCTTCAATCAA
>CAMZET010000088.1 GCA_947305825.1 uncultured Verrucomicrobiota bacterium | reverse complement strand
CCCCTAGGGGTAGACCCCTCTTACCACTAGGCCCCCCCCTGGGGGTAGACCTTTCCCACCCCTAGCCCCCCTCCTACTCTTAGCACTCCACTTCATCTCACTGCTTTTATCTCCGTAGGTGGCGTCTAATCTGTCGGTCAAACTCAACATCGTTTGAAATCCAATTGCAACCATCCTCAGGAGAAAGCGGGGCGACAGCATTGCAACTGCCACTTTGACCTCTATTCCCAAGCGTTCGCAAAAGCAAACGCTTTGCAAACATTAGTTCTTTTTTCAAACGGCATACTCCATTTTGACTGTGCACGTTAGACGCATCGCGCGGAATTATGGTATAATATTGGGCATGATGAATCGTATTTGCGCAGTTTCAGACGATGAGACCGGCTGCGGCGTGTTTTTGCGCCGTTTGCTCGAATACGTGCCCAATTCGCCTCTGCGCCTGCGCTTTCAGATTTCAAATCGCCTACCGCAAACCGCAATCCATCCGACCTGTACGGAATTGGCCAACCGGTAGATTGGATCGGTCAATCGACCAATTGAAAAATCGATAAATGCTTTTCTACCCCCCACCCCCCACCCCCCACCCCCTCCAATGTGCGCTGTCGGCTGGTAGCGGACGGCTGTTCGCTGTTCTTCGGCCGGTACTTGCCATGGATACAAGGAGCGCGGCATGACGACTTTGGTTCTCACGGGCTGGGGATGGAAGGAGTATGCGGTCGCGGCGGCGGCGGCGTTGCGCGCACTCGGCGGCGACGCCGACGTGATGGGCATGAGCAAGCGGCGTCTCCCGGAGTTCCTTGAACTGCGCGGTCGCGAGTGGAAGCGCATATACTTGATCGGCGTTTCGCTTGGCGGCGACGAGGAGCGGCTGGCCAGGGCGCTGAAGTCGATGCGCGGGACGAAGGTCGCGTGGATCAGTTCGGTTGCGATGAGTGAAACGCAAGCGCGTCTGGCAGGCCCGTTCCTCGAAGTCCACCAGACGGAAAGCGGAATGTTCAACGGCGCTCTTCTGGACGCCGTGGGCCGGGCCTTCAATATCGATATTGCCGATTTGAGGCCGTATGCGCTGGAAGGGAACAAACACCCGAAATCCGTGCCGCATTACCATGAACTGATACTGGCGGCCATGTACGCATACCGCAACTATCAGGACGAAGAATCGTATGCTCAGGCGATACGGTGTCTTGCAAACGGCGTGGGGGAAGAGGCGTACAGCGAAAAGATGCGCGCTTTGGTGGAGCATTACAGGAGGTGCGGCAATCGCGAACTGATAGGAGTTAGCGAGCAGTTGAAAGAACTGCGGGGGAAAATCGACGTCGTTGCGCGAAGTTGGTATGCGCGTGTCTTGATAATCGGTGAAAGCGGCACGGGAAAAGAGACGGTGGCGCTTCAAATACACAGCCGTTCGCCGCGCCGCGCCGAACCGTTCTACGCGATGAACTGCGCAAGCGTAGCCCCGCAGCTGCTTGAAAGCAAATTTTTCGGCCATGAGAAAGGCGCGTTCACCGATGCCGACCGGCAGAGGCTAGGTCTTTTCGAACTGGCGGACGGCGGCACGCTTTTCCTCGATGAAATCGCCGAGCTGCCGCTTGAAGCGCAAGGCGTCCTGCTGCGCGCTCTGGAGGAAGGCCGCTTCATGCGCGTAGGCGGTACGGCGGAAATTACGACAGACGTGCGCCTGATCACCGCGACCAACAAAAACCTGCCGTAGCTTGTGCGTGACGGACGCTTCCGCGAAGACCTGTTCATGCGCCTCAATGTGATTCCGTTGCGCATTCCGCCTCTTCGCGAGCGTCCTGAGGACATAGCCGCGATAGCCGACAACTGGTGGTTCAACCGTACGAGACGGCACCTGGATGATGCCGCGAAGGCGGCGCTTGCGGCGTACGATTATCCCGGCAACGTCCGCGAACTCCAAAACATCTTGGAACGCGCATACGTGTTCAAGACGCGGGATTTCACGGCCTTGATTGCGGAGCATAGCGCTTTTATGCAGACCGGCGCAACCGACGGCGCCAAACTTTGCGGAGTTTCTGGAAAAACCGACAACCTCGCCGAAGCGGTCCGCCGCCATGTCGCGAGCGTGTTCGTCAAAAGCGGCAGGAACATAACGCGCACCGCAGCCGCGCTGGGCATTACCCGCAATACTCTCAAGAAGCATTTGCAAGATATTGACCGTCTCGATGGTCAATGTGCGACCTGCTCAGAGGCGTCAAGAGACGATACGGGCAAATAAAAACGGATTTCCGGCGTTGGCATGGATTGTGCTATTATGGATTGTGCTATTTGAAAAACAAAGAAGCAGATTAGACCGGAGACAATGCGCAAGGAGACAATTGAATGGATGATAAGGAACAAGAGAAACGTTTGATGGCCGCCGCCCTCGCCGCCGCGTCGGCAGATGTCGCTTCGCGCTACGGCGGCGCCGTGAAGGAGCATTTCGTCGCCTACAGCGGCGTAGACAGCGAGGCAGGGCAAACTCTAAAGCGCAGCTTGAAGGGAATATCGCAAAGCAATGTCAATCCGGATTTCGAGAAGTCCAACCTGAAGCAGCAAGCCGGTTTTTCGGCCGAGGTCAAGGAGGTCGCAAGACGCCGCGCCGAAGAGCGCATCGCCGGAAAAACGCCCTCCACGATGCGCACTGACGACATCCCAGGCCACGTGAACGACGAACTCTACGATATAACATGTGCCGTCGACGCCGCCGGGAATCCTGTGCCGGGGGCGAGCGCGCAAATGAAGTTCGTGGGCTCGTCGCCAGGACGTGCCGTAAACAAGATGCTCGGCAAGGACTACGAGAAATACATCGACAACGACTGCCAGATGCTCGTGCCAAGCGATTACTACGACGGCATGAAAGCGGCGCTCAAGGACAAATGCGCTTCGCTCGAGAAGCAGGTAGAGAGTTTGCGGGCGCAAGGCAAGACGGAGGCGGCGGAAGCGAAGCAGGCGCAGCTCGAAAAATGCCGGAAGCTCTCGAAAAACCTGCGCAAGAGCAAGGTGTCGAACGCCGAAGCGATGGAGGCTAGGACGAAGCCGAAACTCTCCACGGCCAAGGACATCGCCCGCGTGTCGCACCGCGCCGGAATCGCGCAGGCGAAGACGGGGGCGGCGATCGGCGGAAGCATCTCGCTGATACGCAATTTCGTCTCGGTCTGCAAGGGAGAAAAGGAAGCGAAGGACGCGCTGCGCGATATGGGATGCGACACGGCGAGCGCTGCGGCTCTCAGCTATGCTACAGGGGCAGGCGGCGCATTGCTGAAGGGCGCGATGCAAAACGCGAAGACTTCCGCGCTGCGCTCGGTTTCCAAGACAAACTTGCCAGCCATGATCGTTTCCGGCGCGGTGGACGCGGGCAAATCGCTCAAGCGCTATTTCGCCGGGGAAATAGACGGCGCTGAGTGCATGGAGGAACTGGGCGAAAAGGGATACGAATCCGTGGCGAGCGCGCTTTTCGCCGCCATTGGGCAGGCTGCAATCCCGGTGCCGGTCGTCGGCGCCCTCGCCGGCAGCATGATAGGCTTTTCCCTCAGCTCGCTGTCGTACAGGATTCTCACCGACAGCCTGCGCGATGCGAAACTCGCCCGCGAACGCCGCGTCAAGATTGAGGCGGAATGCGCCGAGGCAGTCAAGATGATACGCGAATACAGGACGGAAATGGAAACCGCCGTCCGGCGATACATGTCGGACATGACGTCCACCTTCGACGACGCCTTCTCGCGCATCGACAAAGCCGTCGCCTCGGGCGACATCGACGGCTACATGTCCGGCATGAATGCCATAACCGTCAAACTCGGCGGCAGGCCGCAATTCTCCAATATGCGCGAATTCGACGCTTTCATGATGTCGGACGAACCTCTCGTCCTCTGATACATATACATACTCCGCAACTCGAAATTCATCGTAAACAGGAAGGAAGGAACAAATGCCAGTACCAATAATCATCGCGCCGATAGTCGCCGGCGTAGCAGCAGTGGCTGCCGGAGCGGCCGGAATCGTGAAAGGCGTGAAGGCCGTTTCCGACAACAACAAGGCCGATGACATCAACAAAGACGCCAAAGGCCGGGTCGACAAAGCGAAAACCGACCTTGAGAGCAGCCGCGAGCAGACAAAGAGGGCGCTGGAGTATCTGGGGCAGAAGAAAGCGAAAGTCCTGGACGACCATATGGGACGTTTCGTAGACCTTTACGGGCGGTTGAAGGAAGTTTCATTCACGGACTCAATCGGGCTTCATGAACTCCGCAACCTCAAACTCGACCGGCAGGGTTTCGTGGAACTGAAGCAGATGCACGACATGTTCGTGCCGATGGCGCAAGGCGTTCTGAGCGGTTCAATCGCCGGCGGGGCGATGGCGTTCGGTGCGTACGGCGCGGCGACGACGCTCGCTACGGCATCGACGGGAACGGCCATCGCATCGTTGAGCGGCGCGGCGGCGACAAACGCGACGCTCGCGTTCTTCGGCGGCGGGGCGCTCGCGGCCGGCGGGCTAGGCGTCGCCGGCGGCATGGCGATTCTCGGCGGCATTGTCGCCGGTCCTGCCTTGGCCGTCCTCGGTTGCGTCATGGGCTCCAAGGCGAGCGAGAACCTCGACAACGCCTATTCCAACCTCGCCAAGGCAAAACAAATCGCGGAGGAACTGAAAACCCTCTGGTCCGCGAGCGAGGCCATACGCGAGCGTACGGCGATGTTCACCGACGTGCTCGCCAAACTCGATAGGCTTTTCGAGCCGCAGATTTACTCGCTTGAGACCATCATAGAGAAGGAAGGCTGCCGCTATCCCAATTTCAAGGGGACGTCAAAGGCGATTGTCGGCGCATCGGCATCGACCGCTCTCGCCATAAAGAAACTTCTGGACACGCCTATCTTGAGCGAAAGCGGCGCGCTGACGGCGGAATCGGAGAGAGTCTGCGGCCAGGCGGCAAACGCCTACGGCAAACTCAAAGAGGCCGAGAAGCATGGCTACGTCGCATTCGCTCCGGCCGTGAAGCCGTCCTTCCCGCAGGCTGAAATCGACTGACATGGAGTCGGCCTCCGCGAAGTTCGAATGCGACCGCTGCGGGCTGTGCTGCAAGTTGATATGCGGCATTCCGCAGTTGGCCGTGTTCGATCGCGGCGACGGAACGTGCTGCCATCTCACGGATGCGGATCTGTGCGACATATACGATTCGCGCCCGGCAGTCTGCAGCGTTGAAAGAATGTATATCGAATTCGCGGACAGGATGTCGCCGGACGAATATTGCGGTTTGATGGCGGCATCCTGCGCATACCTGAAAGAGCATTTCGAAGAGTTGAAAACACGGCAAACCAATTTGTTAAGACAAGCAAAGAAAGGAGAACAATCGTGAGCATGCCAACATGCCCTGTATGCGGAACACCTAGCCATGTCTCGCTGATATCTACCGGCACGAAAGTCGGAACTACGGTCGGAGCGGTCGCCGGGGGAGGGGCGACCCTTGCCGGCGCGGGAGGCGGCGCGGCGGCCGGCGCGGCAATCGGCTCGTTCGTGCCGAGTATCGGGACGGCGATAGGCGCCATCGGCGGAGCGATTGTCGGTGCGCTCGGCGCGGCGGCGGCGGGCGGTGCTGCGGGCTACGGCGCCGGCAAATTGATTGACAAGGCACGGGGAAAATACAAGTGCGGAAAGTGCGGGCGTGAATTCGAATACCAGGAGCCGTGACATGAGCGGTTTGTTCGACAAATTCGCTTACGCGCTGACTAGCGCCAAGTGTCCGAAGTGCGGCTCTTCTTCTGTTGAAGTCCGCAGGGTGGACCGCCGTTTGGAGCAGACGGACGGTTTTCAGGGCAAGGCATATTCGTGCCGCAGTTGCGGCTTTGAATGGGCCGAACCGTCCGCGCCGGTCGTCTAGGTCGGTCTAGGCAAGCCGAGGTCGCGTTTTCTCTCCAAAAGGTTTGCGTTGCAACGCCCGCCGCGCCACCGCGCCGCGCGGTCGGGCATTGCAGGACTGCGGAAAATATTGTATACTGTCAGCGTCGTTTCTGGGCGGACATCGATACCGGGAGTAAGCGGCGGGCGCGGAAGTCCATGCCGCAAGACGCGCGGGAAGAAGCCGCGAAACGAAAGGCGGCACAAGATGACGGATTTCGATTTCTAGTCGCCGACGTTCTTTGCGTTCGGCAGAGGAAAAGAAGCGCAGACAGGCGGACTCGTAAGGCGCTTCGGCGGAAAGAAGGCGCTTTTGCATTACGGCGGGAATAGCGCCGTCGCCAGCGGCTTGGTCGAGCGCGTAAAAACGTCGCTTACGGCGACCACGACTGCCACCACGACCACGACTGCCACCACGACCACGACCATGCCGAC
>CAMZET010000087.1 GCA_947305825.1 uncultured Verrucomicrobiota bacterium | reverse complement strand
TCCGGCGCCTATTCCGTATTGAACTGCCTTTCCTTTACCGTATTCGTGTTCGTGACGGGGCGCGTGGGCGACGTGGCGTTCGCAGTCTCCAACGCCTGCTTTTCGGTGAACTGGCTGCTCATCGCGCCGATGGAGGGGTTCGCTATCGGCGCGGCTACGCTCGTCGGCCAGGCGCAAGGGCGCGGGGACGGCGCGGCGGCTCGCGCCGCGCTGCGCCGCACCCTCGTCCTCGCGCTCGCCGCCGTCACCGCCCTCTCGCTCGCCGCCGTCGTTTTCCACCGCCCCATCCTCGCCATGTTCGCGCCGACGGAAGCCGCAACGGCAGCGGAATTCCATTCCCTCGGCTTCATCCTCATCGTCCTCATGGCCGCCTGGCAGATTTTCGACGCGGCCGACGTCGTGGTGGCCGGCGCGCTCAAAGGCGCCGGCGACACGAAATTCGTCATGTGGTGGATGGTCGCCGCCGCCTTCGGCTTCTGGCTCCCGCTCGTGTTCGCCGTCCGCGCCTTCCACAACACCATGCCCGCGCTCTGGGCCACAATGGTCGCATACGTCGTCGTCATCTGCATGGGAGAACTCCTGCGCTGGCGCCGAGGCGCTTGGGAAAAAATCAAAGTCATCGGCTAGCGAGCGATGGACGAGGCGATAGACGATTTTCTCGGCGCAATGGAGCTCGAGCGAGGCTTGAGCGCGAACACGATAGAGGCGTACACGCTCGACTTGATGTTCTTCGCCGCGTTCCTCAGGCGCGCCGGCAAGACGCGGCCCGGCGACATAACGCGAGCGGACATTGCGGCGTTTCTGCGCGAAGAGCGCGAGGCGGGGCTCTCCGACGCCACCCGCGCGCGCCGCTCCGCCGCCATCAGGATGTTCCTCAAATACCTGCGCGAAGAGCGCGCCATACGCTCCGACCCGGCGGAACTCCTCGACTCCCCGCAGCGCAGCCGGCCGCTCCCGCGCATCCTGTCAGAGCAGGAAGTCGCCGCCATGATAGACAAAGTGGACGGCGCGCAGCCGCGCGAAATCCGCGACCGCGCCATGCTCGAAGTCCTCTACGGCTGCGGTCTGCGAGTGTCGGAACTCTGCGCCATGACGACGGGTGACGTGGCGGACGACGGGGAGCTGCTGCGCGTCACGGGCAAGGGGAGCAAGGAGCGGGTGGTGCCGCTGGGGACGGCGGCTGGGCGCGCGCTCGTCAGATACCGCACCGAAGCGCGCGGCGCGTTCCTGCGGGAAAAGTCTGGCTCCGTCCTGTTCCTCACGCGCCTCGGCGGGCCCTTCACGAGGCAGGGCGTCTTCAAGATGATACGCGAACGCGCCGCCGCCGTCGGCATCGCGCCGGACCGCATCTCCCCGCACGTCCTCAGGCACTCCTACGCCTCCCACATGCTCGGCCACGGCGCCGACATCCGCGCCATCCAGGAAATGCTCGGCCACGCCGACATCGCCACCACGCAAATCTATACGCACGTCGACGTCGCCAGATTCTCCGACATCCACCACCGCTACCACCCGCGAGCCTAGCCGCTAGAACGGCCACGCTAAAATATGGTATAATAACGCCAATTTGCCGCTGCGGCCCGAAAGGGCTGCGGCGGAAAGAACAAACAGAAGGAAAAAGCAACAAGATGAAGACAAAGCTCATGTCGGCCGCGATCGTCGCGGCCATCGCCGCAACTGCGGCGTTTGCAGACAAAGTGACGCTGCAGTCCGGCTCCGTGCTCGTCGGCAACGCCGGCGCCATCCGCAACGGCAAGCTCGAGTTCAAGACCGACGAACTCGGCGAACTCAAAATCGACATCGAGAAGGTGTTCGAGCTCGAGGCCGAAGGCGACCACGTGGTCAAGTATCTCGACAACACCACCGCCACCAAGCCGCTGCGCATCCTCCGCGGAGAAATCGTCTATATCGAGGACGGCGAACTCCACAAGGTCGACTCCGAGACCGTGAAGGCCACCGACCCGGAGGTCGAGAAGTGGCACGGCTCCATCAACCTCTCCGGCTCCGTGACGCGCGGCAACACCGTCGGCGAATCCGCCACCGTCGAGGCTGACGTCAACCGCCGCTGGGAGAAGGACCGCTTCACCGCCAACGGCGGCTACTACTTCGCACAGTCCGGAGACTCCAAGCAGTCCAAGAGCAAGAACACCAGCCGCTTCGAAGCGCAGGCCCAGGAAGACCACTTCTGGACGGGCGAGAAGTTCTACACCTACGTCAACGGCAAGTACGAGGTCGACCGCATCATGGACCTCAAATACCGCTGGAGGTTTGGGACTGGCGTCGGCTACCAGTGGCTCGAGAAGGAAGACCTCGGCTGGGGCAAGATTTCCTTCAACCAGGAGGTTGGCATGTCCTACGTGTTCGAGAAGTACGACCACGAGGACGACGACAAGTTCGGCACGTTCCGCTACGCGCACCACGCGGCGTGGGAAGTGGCGAAGGTCGACGGGCTCGATTTCGTGCACAACTTCGAGTATCTGCCGCAGGTCGACGAGTGGCAGGACAACTACATGATTGACACGGACATCGGGCTGACGTACGCTTTCCGCGCCAACTGGCAGCTGATTGCGAAGATGGAGTGGGACTACAAGTCGAAAGTCGGCGGCGACGCGAAGCACTCCGACATCCGCTACATCCTCGGCCTCGGCTACAAGTGGTAACGAGAGCGTCCTGGTGCGCATAGCGATAGCATATCCGCCGCTGAAGAGCGACAAAGGGGTCGCGCTTCTGACGCAGAACCGCCAGTTCCAGTGGTTCTCGCGCCCGACCTACATCTTCCCCGTCGTTCCGGCCACGGCCGCGACGATGCTCAAGGCCGCCGGCCACGAGGTGCTGTTCCTCGACGGCATCGCGGCAGAGCTCGAGGAAGAAGAGTTCGAAAGGCGGCTGGATGCGTTCGCGCCGGACGTCATCGTCCTGGAGACGAAGACGCCCGTGGTGAAGCGTCACTGGGAATGGATACGGTGCTCGCGGCTCCGCAGAGGAGCCGCGGGCGTCCGCCACATTCTGGTGGGCGACCACGTGACCGCCCTTCCGGAAGAATCAATGAGGGAGTGCCCGGTCGATTTCGTCCTAACAGGCGGCGACTGGGACTTCCTCCTCAAAAACATCGTCGAGGCGGATTTCTCGCCCGGACTCTTCGAGCCGGGCATTTGGTACCGCGACCCGGGCGGCGAAGTCCGTTCCACCGGCCCATTCCGCCTCGACCACGATTTGAATTCCGCCCCTTGGATTGACCGCGACCTCGTCCACTGGAGGCTCTATGCCGAAAAGAACGGCAATTTCCGCCGCACTCCAGGCACTTACATAATGTCCGGCCGCGACTGCTGGCACGCCAAGTGCACTTTCTGCTCCTGGACAACCCTCTACCCGAAATACCGTACGCGCCATTGGAAAGACGTGGTCGACGAAATTGAGATGCTCGTCGGCAAATACGGCGTACGCGAGATAATGGACGATTCGGGGTCTTTCCCCGTCGGGCAGTGGCTGACGGATTTCTGCAACGAAATGATACGGCGCGGCCTGCCAAAAAAGGTGCGCATCGATTGCAATATGCGCTTCGGCCGCCTGACGTTCGACGACTACAAGCTGATGCGCAAAGCCGGCTTCCGGCTCGTGCTGTTCGGAGTGGAGTCCGCGAACCAGGCCACTCTCGACCGCTTCGTCAAGGCGCTGAAGGTGGAGGACGTGGAGAAAGGCGCGGCCTGGGCGACGAAGGCCGGGCTGGACGTCCACTTGACTTTCATGTTCGGCCACGCCTGGGAAAGCCGCGAAGACGTCGAGCGCACAGTGAAGCTCGCGCGGAGCCTTCTCGCCAACGGCCACGCCTCCACGCTCCAGTGCACGATGACCATCCCCTATCCGGGCACTCCGCTCTTCAAGGAGCTCAAAGAGAACGGCGGGCTGACCACGCTCGACTGGGACGAATACGACATGCGCCGCCAGATTACGAAGACGCCGCTCGTCTCGGAAGATGAGATAAAGGCGGCGGTGCGCGAAGTCTACAAGGGCTTTCTGCAGCCCGGCGCAATCTGGCACCGCCTGACCACCACGCGCAACCTTTTCGATTTTTCGTTCTACTACCGCGGAGTGCGTTCGCTCCTCGGCCATCTTCTCGACTTCAAGCGCTGACCGTCTGCGTCGGCGGGAAAGGCACGACACTATGAAAATAGGGATATTCGGCGGCAGTTTCGACCCGGTGCACAACGGCCACGTCAATGTCGCCCGTCGCGCAATCGAAGAGCTTTCGCTCGACCGCCTGCTCGTCGTCCCGGCAGCGACTAGCCCGTTCAAGCAAGGCGAAGGCGGCGTTGAGGCGCCGTACGAGTTCAACGCCGCGCAGCGCCTGATGCTCGTTCGCGCCGCCTTCAACGGCTTGGAGAAAATAGAAGTGGACGACCGCGAGCTCGCACGCGGCGGCGTCTCCTACGCCATCGACACCGTCCGCGCCGTCGCCGCCGAAAACCCGGGCGCCGAACTCTTTTTCATCATAGGCGAAGACTCGCTCGCCGGCCTCGAACGCTGGCGCGAATACGACGCGCTCAAGGAACTTTGCACATTCAAAGCCTACCCTCGCACGCCGGAATCTTCCACGCTCGTGCGCGAGCGTCTGGCGGCCGGCGAGGACATATCAGACCTCGTGCCGGAGGCGGTCGCGCTTTTCATAAAGCACGGAGTGCGCGAGTCGGACGACGAGCGCATCGTCGCGGCCGTGCGCGCCGGGCTTGTGCGCAAAGGCGGATATTGCCCGTGCCGTTTGCCAAAAGCCCCGGAGTTCTTCTGCCCGTGCGATGAATTCCGCAGCCAGCTCGCAGACCCGCAGTTCCACGGGCTCTGCCACTGCCGGCTCTACCTGAAACCGTAGAAGACCTGTGCGCCGTCCGGCGCTTCAGCTTCAAAGCGTCTGCAAATAAGGGTTGGTCGCGAGTTCGCGCGCAATCGTCGTCTCCGGGCCGTGTCCGGGAATGACTTTCGTCTCTGGAGGCAGCGATGCGAGGAGCGAAAGCGAACGACGCATGGCGACCATGCTTCCGCCAGGCAAATCGGTGCGGCCGATGGAACCGGCAAAAAGCGTATCGCCCGCGATTAGAGTATCGCCGACGAGGTAGCATACGCTGCCGGGAGTATGTCCCGGCGTTTCCAGGACCTTGAGGAATGAAAGCGGCGCGGCGCCGACCGGGCTGGCGAGATTGGCCGGGCGCGGCGCGAGCGGATAGTCCGGCGGAAACTGGTTCATCGGGTGCGCCAGCATCTTCACATCCTGGTCGCTGACATATACAGGCAATTGCGGCCACCGGCGCTGGATTGCTTCGATGCCGCCTATATGGTCGAAATGGGCGTGCGTCAGCAGAATCCCGCGCACCTCGCAGCCGCGACGGGCCGCCATCCTCGCCGCTGCGTCCGCCACTTCCGCGCCTTGCGAACCGGGGTCTGCTATCCAGACGCCTCCGGCGGCGGCAAACACCGTGCAGTTTTCTTCGTACGAGCCGACGCTCAATACTTCCTTTTCTTCCATGTTCCTCTGCTCTTCGCTCATGGTCGCTCCTCGCTTGTTGCTTATTATTAAAGGTGTAGTAAAGGTACAGTGCAGACCGCTTGCGCTACCCCTTCTCGAATCTGCGTTCCAGTTCCCGCACCGACATGAAAATCATGGTGCTGCGTCCACGCGGGCAAACATACGGCAGGCGGCATGCAGCCAGCTGTTCAACCAGTTCAACGGCAGCGCGCCCGTCCGGCGGCGGCTGCGAAGACGCCCACTTCGACGACAGCGACTTCGCTATCAAGTCTTCGCGCCATTTTGCGCCGCTGCGGGCAGATGTGCCGGATGCGAGGTCGGCCGCCACCGTGGCAAGCACGTCGGCGGCTGAAACGTCGCCAAGCAACTGCGGCACGGCCTCGACCTTGAACACCCCCTGCCCGAACGGCTCGATTTTCCAGCCCAGGGCGTGCAAAGGTTCGAGAGCGTCGCGCAGACGGGCGAAATCCGCCGGAGAAAGAGACACCATTTCCGGCACGAGCAGCGGCTGGGAGACGATTTGGACGCGCTGTCCGCACAACTTCTCAAAAGCGATGCGCTCGCGCGCCGCCCTCGGATTCACAAAAACGATACCAGCTTCCGTTTCGAGGATTATAAAGCCCGACTCGGAAATGGCGAGGAAGCGGAAAAACTCCCACGGCTTTGAAGAGCGCGAAGGCGGTGCGGAGAACGGCAAAAACTGCGCGACGGGCAAAGGCGGCGGCAGCGGGAACCTTGCCGCTTCCGAAGGGGCGGTACGCGGCGGCGAGGGATTCGGCTGGAGCGCCGCTTGATGCCCATCGGCGAGAGCCGACGCGGGCGGCGGC
>CAMZET010000086.1 GCA_947305825.1 uncultured Verrucomicrobiota bacterium | reverse complement strand
GCGAAGAGGGCGGTGCATCCGATCGGCGAGGACGAGCGCGTTCTCCAGGGCGCGGAACTTCTCGCCAAGGGCGACCTCGCGGGCTTCGGCGCTTTGATGTTCGACTCGCACGAGTCCAGCCGCAACTGGTTCGAGAACTCCTGCGAGGAACTCGACACGATTGTGGACGCCGCGAAGGCGATTCCGGAAGTCTACGGCGCGCGCCTTTCCGGCGGCGGTTTTGGCGGCTCGTGCTGCCTGCTCGTCGATCCGGCGGCGGCCGACAAGATTGCGGCGCAAATCACGCGCGAATACAAGGCGAAGCACGGCGACGAGCCGGTCTGCTCCGTAATCAAGCCGTCCGAGGGCGCCCATCTGGTGTAATCGGAGCCGCCGTGTTCCCGGCGACGGCCGGGAACGCGGCAAGGCGAAGGACAAGCGGAAGAACAAACAAGAATCGAAGGCAGGGTCTGAACATGAAAAGCATGATGCGAGCGGCGGGCATCGCCGCAATGGTGGCGGCGCTGACGGCGTTCGCGCAGGACGAAGACTTCGACTTTGAGGACGAGGGCGGCGCTGAAGCCGCCGCGTCCGGCGAAGAGGCCGCAGGCGGCGGAGAAACGCTTGCCGGCGAGGCGGGCGAAGCGCCGGCCAAGCCGGCCGGACGCCTCTTTACGCCGCTGCCGTTCTGCAGCATGCTCGAAGGGTCCGGCGAGGTGAAGAAGCCCGGCGGCGCCTGGGAGAAAATCGAGGAGGGCAAGTTCTATCCCCTCGGCTCGCTCTTCCGCGTGAACGACGCCAACAGCCGCGTCGGCATCCAGTTCGGCGGCAAGGTCCGCGGCAGCATAGCGCTCGCCGACGCCGCCACCAAGCGCGATGTCGACGCCCCTGTCGTCGAACTGCGCAACGGCCCGGCGTGCTTCGGCACAGTGCCGCAGCCCATCGGCGCCGAAAAACGCGAAATATCCCTCCATTCCGGCATCGTGACCGTGAAAATCCCCGCAGCCATGCCTGACGGTGCTTTCACCATCGCGACGCCCGGCTTCACAGTCCTCAATCCCAAGGGCGAGTCGCGCTACTACTATGAACGCACGACCGATGGCGAAGTCGCCGTCATTCGCTGCGTCACGCGCTCGCTGTCCATCAAGGGCCGCCATTTCGAGTTCCCGGAACTCAAGGCCGCCAACGAGCTCAAGATTCGCACGTCGCAGGACCAGCTCTTCACGGGCCTCTACGGCAACAGCGGCGACTGCCCGGTCAAACTCGACCAGGGGCAGCGCAAGGTAGTCAAGGACTTCCGCACCGGCGAGAGCGAAATCGTCTCCAAGCCGCTGCTCTGGAAGCTCTCGCCCAAGACCGCGGTGCGCATATACCGCGCCAAGCCCGCGCTCGCCGCCGACATGAGCGTCACAATCATGACGTTTACGGCCAACGGCACCATGGCGAACCGCTGCGCATTCACCGAGAACCACCCCGAAATCAATTCGGGCGAACTCGTGCTGGCGCGCGACAAGTCCGCCGGCGACCAGGCCAAGCGCGTTGCGGAGGACGCGGCGGCCGTCGAGACCGTGGATGTAGAGGACATTGAGGACGAAGAAGAACCTTCTTCCGGCGGAAGCGACGTTTCTTCCGGCGATGACGACACCTCTTCCTCCGACGACGACATGGATTTCTAACCGTCCGCGACGCCGCGGCAATGCAATTTCTCGCGTCTGGCGAGCAAAAACAAGTAAAGAAAGCACAAAGTAGCACAATGGTTATTCTGCAGTTCAACAAGTTAATCCGCAACAAGTGGGTATGGGGCGTGTTCGCCGTAATCGTCTCGGCGGCGTTCTGTTTTGACGATTTGTTCACGACGCGGCGCAATGAAGAGCGGGCGATAGGCGATGCCGGTTTGCTCGGAGGCGAGAAAGTAACAGTGGACGCCTTTGCCGACGCACGCCAGGAAGTCCTCGGCTTCGGGCGCAACCGCGACGACGGGCGCAGCGACTACGAGGTGAATCTCGACACGTGGAAGCGCATTGCCGCCGAGCGTATCGCCGCTGCTGACGGCGTTGTAGTCAGCGACGCCGCGCTCGCCAATGCAATCTCGCGCATGTTCGGAATGCAGGGAGGGTTCTCGTTCGCGCAGTATTCCGCGCAGCTCGCCCAGCAGTTCGGCATCACCCCGGAGCGCTTCGAGGCCGCGCTCCGCCGCGACATGGCGGTAAACCAGGGCGTCCACGGCCTCCTCGTCGGTTCCGCCGCTTTCGTCTCGCCCATGGAACTCGACCTCGCCGTAGCCGATGCTACCGACCGCTTCACCGTCCAGGTCGCCCGCTTCACCCAGCCAAAGGAGAAAGCCGATGCCGTGACGGTGGACGACGAGGGCCTGAAGAAGTGGTATGACGCCAATACCGCGAAACTTGCCCTCCCCGAACGCATCAAAATCCGCTACATCCGCTTCAACGCCAACAGCGAGGACGTCCTTGCCAAGATGACGGTCACCGAAGACGAGATGCGCGACATGTACGACTCCACGATTGAGAAGTACACCTCGACCGACACGAACGGCGTCGAGACGGTCAAGCCGTTCGAGGAGGTGAAGGATGGCATCGAGCGCGAGCTTCGCGTTCTCGCGGCGGTCGACTATTTCACGACGAATCTGCAGCGGCGCGTTTACGCGAATCTCGCTGAAGGCGAAGACCCGAACGCCTCGCGTCTCGACAAGATTGCCGCCGAAGACGGCGCGACGGTCGTGGAAAGCGACTGGTTCACGCTGGACGGCAATTTCGTAGAGGGCTTCATGCGCCGTGCCGAGACGATTGCGCCTGGCGCCAAGGAATTCAAGGACCGCGTCGCGGAAATAGACCCTGCGGTGCCAGACCTGCGCTACGGTCTTGCTGCGTCCGACAACGCGGTGTGGCTGTTCGAGCGCAGTGCGCTCAGCGAGGCGCATACGCCGTCGTTTGAAGAGGCCAAGGGCAGCATCGGCGCCCAGGCGCTTCGCGACGCGAAGGCGGAAGCGTTCAAGGCTGACGTCGCGGAGATTGCCAAGGGCGGAGTGGAAGCGATTCTCGCGACCGAGAACGTTTCTACCAACATCACGTATTCGCTCGTAGACCTGCAGCGCGGGGCGTTTCCTGACCAGACGGCGGTCGTGCGCGCCGCCGCCAAGCTCAAGAAGGGCGAGGCTTCCGAACTCGTGCAGACGAGCCCCGGCCGCGGCTTCGTCGTAGTCTGCAACGACCGCACTCCGGGCGACGCGGCCGCCGCCATCAATCTGCGCGACGAACTCCGCAGCCAGCTCGCCATGGCGCGCTACCGCGATTTGTCCGCAAAGTGGGATGACGCCATCCTTTCACAGTTCGGCCTCGAGGCTTCCGTCGGCTACGAGACGGCAGAACCCGCCGACGCCGAGGACGCGGCGTCCGAAGACTAACGATGGTCGTACGTTTCAAGCGCATCGACCGCGACGCAGTCCTGCCCGCATACGCCCATCCTGGCGATGCGGGCATGGATATTTGCAGTGTCGAGGAACTCGTTTTGCCGCCGGGCAAGCGTTCGCTGATACGCACCGGACTTGTCATGGAACTGCCGGACGGCTATGAGGCACAGGTTCGCCCGCGTTCCGGCCTCGCGCTGAAGCATGGCGTAACCGTTCTCAACTCTCCCGGCACGATAGACGCCGGCTATCGCGGCGAAGTCGGCGTCATACTCGTCAACCACGGCGACAGCGCGTTTTCCATACGCAAGGGCGACAGGATAGCGCAGCTCGTGGTTGCGCCGGTGACGGCGGCGGAGGTCGAGGAAGTCGCTTCTGTCGCTGCCAGCGAGCGCGGCGCCGGCGGTTTCGGTTCTACTGGAGTCTAGCGAGATGGTACTCAAAATACGCAAATATGGCGACAAAGTGCTTCGCGAGAAAGCCAAGCCTGTAACGCTGGTGACGGACGAGTTGCGGCGGCTCGCCGCCGACATGCTCGACACCATGGCGGCGGCCAAGGGCGTCGGCCTCGCCGCCGAGCAGGTCGGACGTCTCGAAAGGCTTTGCGTAATCGACATACCCGCCGACTGCGATGAAGAACCCGACCGTACCTTCAACTCCTCCATACAGATGCCGCTCGTGCTCTTCAATCCGCAAATCATCTCGCAGGAGGGGAGCGTTCGCGACAAGGAAGGGTGCCTGAGCTTCCCCAAGATAGGTGGTTCGCTTGTCCGCGCCGCCCAGGTCACTTGCCAGTACGTCGACCAGCAGAACCGCCCGCAAATCGTCACCGCCCGTGGATATGTCGCCCGTGCTATCCAGCACGAACTCGACCATCTCGACGGCATACTCTACATCGACCACATGACCGCCGTCGAGCGTCTGGAGGTCGCCCCGAAATTGAAAAAGCTGGCGAAAGCCAACGGCGGCGCAAGATAGCAGTTTCCCAACACGTCATAGATGCGAGGTGCGGCGATGACCGATACGAGCCTTCCCGAACTGCCCGCTGCCGCGGTCGCGAATCCGCTGCCGAGAATAGAACGCTGGGCACAGAAACTCCTCGACCTCTCGCTTTCAAATCGCCTTCTCAACCTCAAAGACTCCAAGAAAGTCGTACCCCTCCTTTGCCCGGATGTCGTCGCGCTTGAAGACAAGATTGCGGCCAACGAAGCGTTTTCCGTCAAGTCCGTCGCCGAATTGCTTGGCGAAGAGAAGTGGCGCGACTTTCAGCGAGAGCGAGCGGATTTCGACCGCGCAGCACTTGATGCCTCGCTCGCCAGCGAAATGGACGCCAAGCGGCTTTGGACGCGCCTCGCGCCGCAGGAAGCCCAGCGCCGCCTCAAAGAACTTTACCGCCTGGCAAAATCCGACCTCGAAGAGTCCGGCGTGAACACCCTCTTCCTCGCGGTCGGCTTTCTCGAATGGCGCACCGACGATTCCGCCGCCCGCTCCTGCCGCGCACCCATTCTCCTAATCCCAATCCGCCTCGAGCGCAAGATGATTGCCGACGGCATCCGGCTTCTCAGGCTCGACGAGGATACGGTTGCCAACACTACGCTCCTCGAACTTCTGCGCACTCAGTTCGGCATCGCCGTGCGCGACATAAACCCGTTGCCTACTGATACTTCAGGCGTAGACGTCACCCGCGTTCTTGACAAGTTCCGTGAAGCCGTCGCCGGCCGCAAGGGCTGGGCCGTCGTCGAAGAGGCCGTCATCGGGCAGTTCTCTTTCGGCAAGTTCGTCATGTGGAAGGACATGACGGAGCGCATGGACGACTTCCGCAAGAATCCTCTTGTCGCCCATCTGGTCGGCGGAGGCGGAACGTACGACGACGGCATAGAGGTGTTTCCGCCGTCAGAGATAGCGCGGCATATCGAATACTCGTCGCTTTATTGCCCTATGCCGGCGGACTCGTCGCAGCTTACGGCCGTGCTGTATTCGGCGTTGGGCAAGACGTTCGTGCTCCACGGCCCGCCCGGCACCGGCAAATCGCAGACTATCACCAATCTAATAGCGCACAATCTGGCGCTTGGCCGCAAGGTGCTGTTCGTCTCGGAGAAAAAAGCGGCGCTCGACGTGGTGTATCGGCGTCTTTCTTCGATTGGGCTGGCGCCGTTCTGTCTGGAACTGCACTCGAACAAGGCGGGCAAGGCGGACGTGCTGGCGCAATTTGCCGCCGCGTTGAAAGTGGGCGAGAGTGCGGAGCCGGCGGAGTGGGCTCAGACGGCATCGTCGCTTGAGGCGTTGCGCGGCGAGTTGAACGCCTATGTCTCGTCGCTGCATGGCGAGCATCCGAACGGGATTTCAGCATACCGCTGTCTCTGCAGATTGATGGACGAAGGACCGTCTCGCTATGACGGGTGCATAGAGGTCGACTGCATGAAGCAGACGGCGGCGGAATATGCGGCGATGGAGGAGAGTGCAGAGGCCGTTGCGACGGCCGCTGCTGAGGTCCCGTCAGCCGCGATAGCGGCGTTCGCGCCCTTGAAGGAAGCCGCATGGTCGCTTGCGTTCGAGCGGGAGCTGGGCGCGGCGGTATCTGCGGCGCGCGAGGCGCTTTCGCGCATTGGCGCACCTGGCGCGGCCTTGCCGGAAACTCTCGCCGCCGCAGCCTCCGCGCTTTCACCGTTCTTCGCGGAAGGCCCGGCCTCGCCCGCCGCATTCTTGTCGGCGTTTGCCGCCGCCAGCCGCCGCCGTTGCGAAGCCGCCGACGCTCTCGCATCCTTCAAGCTTTCCGAGGTCGCCGACCTGGACATCAAGTCGCTCGAGGAGCGCATTCGCGCCAACGCCGGGAAGTTCTGCGTGGCGCGTTTCTTCGGCGAGCGCCGCATCGCCCGCGAGTTGCGCGTTCTGAAAAAGCCGCTCGCCGCCGCGCTTTCTTTCAAGGAACTCGCCGGCCGCCTCGACGACTTTGCCGCATTCCAGGCCGCCGACGCCGCTTTGCGCGCCGCAGAAGAGCGCGT
>CAMZET010000085.1 GCA_947305825.1 uncultured Verrucomicrobiota bacterium | reverse complement strand
CGCAACTTCAAGACGGTCGGCATGCTCTTCCAGACTGGCTACCTGACAATCAAGGACTACGACGAGGCGACCGGCTTATACTACCTAGACGTGCCAGACAAGGAGATAGCGCGCGACGTCGCGCTTTTGACGATGGACTTCATGGCGACGGACGGCGTGTCCTGGGCGACGAGGATAGGCCCGCACCTGCGCTCGTTCGAGTGGGACGAGTTCTTCGCCGGTCTCGACGCGCTCTACGCGAAGATGTGCTACGGCCCGACCGAAGGGCGAGTGCAGGAATACTCGTACTCGCGCATCCTCCACGTGCTGCTCGTGTCGCAGGGCATAGACGTCGTGCAGGAAGGGCAGATGGCGTCCGGACGCGCCGACCTCGTGGGCTCGTATCCTGGCGGCGTGTTCATCTTCGAGCTGAAGGTCGGCGGGACGGTGGAGGAAGCGTTCGCGCAGATTGACGCTCGCGGCTACGCCGAGCCGTTCCGCGCCTTCCCGCGCGCCGTCTGGAAAATCGCGCTCGTCTTCGACCCCGACAGCCGCAAGATGGTTGCTCACGAGGCGCGGGAAGTGGAGCGGCGCGTGTAGCGGCGCCGCCGCGACGCCGCGCCATCCTGCGGCCTTCAAAATCCCGCGCGAACGGTCTTCGGCGTCGGGCGCTGCGGCCTTCCATTTGGCGTGTCCGTTGGCTTTTGCCATTTCCAAAGGGGACAGGGCGAAAGCAGGTAAATGCTGACGCCCTGCCAAAGGGGAATGTCCCCCTTGCGCGAATTCAAAATAAATAGTAAAATATTGCCATCATGAGTGTAAAGAAGTCTTTCTCGCTGGTAGGGTGCGCGGCACTCGCGGCGGCCGTGACGGCTGTCGCGCCGCGTGCGTTCGCGCAAGAGGGCGAGGAGGCGCCGGCCGCTCCGGCCGCCGCCGAAATCGATCCCGCCCTCGAAACGGAAATCAAGTTCGCCGAGGCTCTCGTGGACGCGGGGCTTCCGGATTTCGCGCGGCCAGTCATCGCCGCCGCCAGAGAGACCTGGAAGGGCCCCCAGGCAGACACCGGCTTCTTCGCTATCGAAATACGCGCCGACCTCTCGCTCGGGGAGTTCGACGCCGCCGAAAAGAAAATCGCCTCGCTGCCCGACCGCAACGGACCCAAGTATTGGGCCGCCCGCCTCGAGGTCGCCAACAACTACAACGCACAGGGCAAGAAGAAGGAGTGCTCGGCCATCTACGACGAATTCTTCAAGAAGTTCCCCAAGCCCCCGCCGGAACTGCGCGCCTTCTACCTCCAGGCCGCATACGCCTACGGCCAGATCCTCCTCGCCGACAAGCGCCTCGAGGACGCCGCCAAGGTCTACGAGGGCATCCTCGGCCAGCTGAATCCCAAGAAGAGCAAAGAGGACGCCGAATCCTGGCCCAACCTCGCCTGCGAGACCGTCGAAATCTACCTGCGCCTGGCGGGCGACATAGAGAAGCCGGCCGACCGAGCAAAGTTCCTCGACCCGGCCAACAAGCTAATCAGCAAGCTCCTCTGGTACCAGAACATGCCCGTCTATTTCGGACGCGCCATCGCCATGAAGGCGAACTACGAGCTGCTCAAGGGCAACGTCGCCAAGGCGCAGTCCACCATCGACGACTACATGGAGCAGCTCGCCGAGCTGCACGAGCAAATCAAGGCGGTGGACCCCGAAGGGCGCTTCGGGTTGCTGAGGCAGTCGCCGATGCCGCTCTGCCGCTACATGCTCGCCGAAATGCTCTGGAAGAGCGCGCAGGACGAGTACAAGAAGACGCCGCGCGACGACGACAAAATCAAGGCCCTGATGTTCGGCCAGATAGTCTCCGGCAAGAAGCGCAACGGCCAGGGCGCGTTCAACCACTCGCTCAACGTGTTCGTGCAGTATCCGGAGTCCTCGTGGGCGGCCAAGGCCGGCGAACTCAGCGAGGAAATCCGCGCGTTCGCCGAGCAGAACTACGGCGCCAAAATCAAGTCCAACGTCACGCCGGAACAGATGGAGAACGTCCGCCGGATGCAGTTCATGGGCGGCTTCGAGAAGATGGGCGAAGGCGAGTGGGAAGCGGCCATCGCGGAATTCAACACGGCGCTCGCCGGCTATCCGGAGGGCAAGCTTTCCGTCCAGGCCATCGCCGGCATCATCAACTGCTACGGCCAGCTGCTGATGCGCCGCAAGGACGACCCGAAGGCTGCTGACTGGAGAATCGACCTCGACGCGATTGAAGGGTATCTCGCCGAGCGTTTCGCGGGCAACAGCGACAAGACGGTGATGAGCCTCGCGGGCGAGGAGGTTATGCGCGCGGCCAACGCCGAGAAAGCGCGCGGCGAGGCCACCCGCGCCGACGCCATCCAGAAGGCATATCTCATGAACTACCGCAACCACGTCCAGGCCCCCATCATCGCCGCCGGCCTCGCCGGCGAAGCGCAGAAGGCCGAAAAGTGGAACGACGCCATCGCCCTCTGGGAACTCTTCGTCAAATACTACCCGAAATCCCCGTTCTACGCCTCCGCCTTCGCCTCTCTCGGCTACTGCTACGACAAGCTCGGCGACCACCAGAAGGCCATCGAAGCCTACTCGCAGTATGTCGAGAAGGAGCAGGACAACCTCTTGCGCCGCACGCAGACGCAGATGCAGCTCGCCGTCCTGCGCCAGAAGGCGGGCAAGGACATAATCGACGCCGCCGAGACGAACGCCGCTCCAGAGGCGGTCGCCAAGCAGATTGCCGAGGGCAACAAGCAGATAATCCTCGGCATCAGGGAATTCCGCAATTTCGCCAAGACGTGCGACGAGCGCCTTGCGGACCCCGCCGAATCCGCCGACAACAAGAAGAAATACCAGGGGCTCAGGGAGAACGCGCTGTATCTGGAGGGCGTGTGCTGGTCGCAGCTCACCAAGCCGGCCGACAAGCTGGAGGGTTTCCGCAAGCAGGCCGCCGCCGGCATCGAGAACTACCTCAAGGCGTTTCCGCAGGGCCAGTACGCCATACGCTCCTACGTCATGCTCGGTTCGCTCTACACCGCGCTCGGCGACATGGAGAAGTCGAAGGACGCCCTTGACCGTCTGACGCAGAACTTCCCGGACGCTCCGGAGACCAAGGAAGCCAAGCCGCGCCTCGCGAAGAGCCTCATCGACATGGGCTTCCAGAAGGAGGGCGCGGCAATCTACGCGGAGATGCTGCGCGTGGACGGCAACTACACGGCGCAGCAGTTCCTGCGCGCCGGCGAGGCGCTCATCGACGCCCGCAACTGGGAACTCGCCAACCAGGCGTTCGAGAAGGCAATCGCCAAGGCCGGCACGAACAGCTGGACCACGGTCGCGCGTTCGCGCATCGGCCAGGCGCGCAGCCTCTACCGCCAGAAGGCCTACGTCGAGGCGCGCGACGCTATCGACCAGATTCTCGAGAACGACCGCCTGAAGAAGACCGCCGCCGCCGCCGAGGCCAACCTCCTCCTCGTCGATGTCGCCTCCGAACAAGGTCGCACCGAGAAGAACGACGCCACGCGCGGCCGCCATTTCGGCGCCGCCATGGGCGCTCTCAAGAAAGTCCGCGGCTACTGGGCCAACAAGCCGCAGTGGGAACAGGACAAGACCTACATAATGTCCGCAGACGTCCAGATTCGCCGCATGGACGCCGAAGAGGCGATGGGCTTGAAGGACAAGGCGCTCGAGACGTGCGAAAAGGCGGCTGCGAACCTGCAGAGCTTCCTGCAGTCGCGCATGCCAGACGAAAACCACCCGCTTTCCGAGATGAACGCCCACCAGCTTGAAATCCTCGAAAGCGCGTACGCGAGGCTCGTGCCGCTTTTCGCCAAGCTCGGCGCCGACAAGGGCGAGTTCGTGTTGAAGTTCGGCCAGGAGTATCTCGACATGTTCCCGAACGGCAAGGCGCGCACCGAAGTGCAGAACGCCATCAACGCGGCCAAGGCCGCCGGCGCCGTCTTGACGAGCGCGACAGCCGCCAACGCCGCCAAAGCCGCCGCCGCCGCAGAGGACGCCGCCGACGAGCCCGCAGAAGCCGTCGCCGTCATCGAGGAGGATGCGGACGCCGGGGAAACTCCGGACGAAGCCGAAGCCCCCGCACCGGAAGCCCCGGAAGTCCCGGAAGTCCCGGCCCCCGCCGCCGAAACCGGCGATGCCGCAGCAGAACAGTAATATCAAATGCCAACTAATAAACATTTTCAAGGAGAACAACAAGTCATGAAAAAGATAGCACTTTCGATTCTGGCGATTGCGTCAGCCGCCTCCGCCTGGGCGATTCAGGGAACCGTGGTCAGTTCGAAGAACGGGTCTTCGTCCGGCGACGTCAAATGGGTCGCACGCGACAAGACGTATGTGGTAACCGTCAAGCGCGGCCAGACCGAGATGCAGACCTCCTGCGAACTCGCCGACCTTGAAAGCCTCGACATACCGCGTCCTGCCGCCCTCGACAAGGCCATCGAGGCCGTCCAGAACGGCCAGGGCGCAAGCGCCATCCCCGCACTCTCCAAGATTGTGAACGACTACAAGATGCTGGTGTGGGACAAGACGGCCGCGCGCTATCTCGTTCAGGCGTATCTGGCCGCCAACAACCCGCAGAAGGCCGAGGAAGAGGCGAAGAAACTTCTTGCCGACGACCGCGACGCGGCGTGGAAGGGCGATTTCGCGCCGGCGTACTGGCAGGTGCTCCTCAAACTCGGCAAACTCCAGCCGCTCGAGAACAACCTGCGCCGCGCCGCCGCCTCCGGCGACCGCGCCGCCAGCGCCGAGGCGCTTTGCATGCGTGGCGACCTCATCCTCTCCCAGGGCGGCGACTCGCCCGACACCTACCGCAAGGCCCTCACCGACGCCTATCTGCGCGTCGCGCTCATGTACCTCGACGAGCCCTGCCGCGACGCCCGCTTCAACGCCCTCAACAAGGCCGCCGGCTGCTTCGACAAGCTCGGCATGGCCGTCCGCGCCGAGGACATGCGCAACCGCGCCAAGGCAATGTAAGCAACAACAAATCCAAACAAACCAAACAAAACCACTCTAGAACCTAAAAACGTCTAAACAAAAGGAACAAACCAAATGAGCAAGATAAAGAAGTCGCTTCTCGCAATGATGATTCTCGTGGGCACCTGCACCGCGCCGGTCGCAGCGCTCCAGTCCTTCGGGCAGGAAATGGTCGATGAAAGCGGCGCCGCCGTCTCCCAGGACGCCTCCAAGGGCGGCGACTCCGGCGGCTTCTACCAGATTGTCTTCGGTTCCGGCGTCGTCGGCATGCTCCTCTGGTTCGCCCTCTTCGGCGACGGCATGCTCGCCATCTACTTCTCCGTGGACTGCATGATTATGATAAAGCCCGAAAAGCTCATGCCCAAGCGCCTCATCGAGAAAGTCCAGCAGGCGATGGCCCAGGGCGATGTCGTGGCCGCCATGGACGCCTGCCAGAACACGCCTTCCTGCATGTCCAACATCCTCCTCGCGGCGTTCCAGCACATCGAGGAAGGCTTCGACGTAATCCAGGAAGCGGTGACGGCGGCCTCCGACCTCGAGCAGGAGAAAATCAACCAGCGTCTGAACTGGGTGTCGGTGTGCGGCAACCTCGGCCCGTCGCTCGGCCTTCTCGGTACGGTGCAAGGCATGATTCTGACGTTCCAGGCCCTCGCGTCCGGCGGCGCCGGCGACGCAGCCGCGCTCGCCAACTCCATCGGCCAGGCCCTCTGGACAACCGCCGGCGGCCTTATCGTCTCCATTCCCTCCATCACCGCTTTCTACTCGCTCAGGAACAACGCCAACCGCCTCGTCCTGCGCATGACCGCCGTCACCATGGAAATTCTCAACGGCCTGCGCAACGTCGAAGTCGGCGCCGAGGAAGGCGCAGTCGAGGAAGCCTAGGGCGCCCGGCCGCAATCCCAGGAGGGGTAACGGACTATGGCTAGAAAGACCCAGGAAAATCCAGCGCTCGACATGACGCCAATGATTGACGTCGTGTTCGAACTCATCATCTTCTTCGTCGTCACTCTGACCGAGGCGCAGAAGAAGGATGAGACGATCGAGCTGGAGGACGGCCAGCACGGCATCGTTCTGACGCCGGAAGAGCTGCCGCCGACCCACATGCAGATCGACATAAACGAGAAGGGGCGCATTTCGATGGGCGACAGGACGATGACGCCCGACGAAATCCAGAGGCGCGTCGCCGAGCGCCGCAAGAAGCTCGGCGGCGAATTCCCGATTATGATTCGCGCCGACTTCAACACCCGCCACAAAGAGGTTGCAAAAGTGATGAACGCCTGCACCGCCGCCGGCATCTGGAAGCTCTCCTTCCTGGCCATCGGCGAGGACAAGACGAACGAACGCAAGCGCCTCAAGAAAGTGAGGAACTAGGATGGCCAGGAAGACTCAGGAAAATCCGGCCCTGGACATGACGCCGATGATTGACGTCGTGTTCGAGCTCATCATCTTCTTCGTCGTCACCATCAAGCAGGAGGACC
>CAMZET010000084.1 GCA_947305825.1 uncultured Verrucomicrobiota bacterium | reverse complement strand
GGAGTTTCTTCAAGTTTTATGGATGCGTAGGTTAGCGGGAGGAGCCGCGCAGCGGGACCAGGAAGAGGTCTTTTGGCGAGACGGAGGGCGCGAAACGCTGCAAATGCTCGCGGAGGATCTTGCGAGCGAGTGGCGGACGGGATTTCGGGGCTTCGAACACAACCGAGCCGCGTATGGACGTCTTGTTTTTCGGCGGAGGGTCATCCGGCTCGAAGAAGAATTCGGCTGCGCGGCGTTTCAAGAGAGCGCGGAAGACGGCGCGGGCGTCGTCGCGCGTGGCGCAGTCGATACGGAGAGCGTAGTTCCATTCGACCAGGTTGCGTTCGACGACGAGGCCGCCGCCTGAGGGAGATTTTTCAGGTGTTCGATTGCCCGCTTGTTCTGTTGTATTTGGAGATTGCTCGATTGGGGGCTGATTTTGCTCGGGCGGATTCGGGGGCGGTTCGGTCGTAATTGGCGGCTGTTCGACCGTGGGCGGGGGCTGTTCGGCCGTAATCGTCAGCTGAACGGGAGGATTTGCGGGATGCGGGCCGGCGGCAGGCGTGCGCGACGGCGCGAATGCGACGATTGCTGCGGCGAGGACGGCTGCGGCGAGCGCCCCCGCGACACAGGCGCCGACTTTGCCGCCGCGCTTGCGGGAAATGGTGCCCGCCTCGCGGGCGAAACATTCGACGTAGGCGTAGGGGATGCGCCCGCGCCCCTTGTCGCCCCACTCCTCGCCCCACGAATTGAGGAGCAGGAAACAGCCGCCGCCGGGCATGGCGGGGTCGTCCTCGTAGCCATAGAGCATGATTTCGTGCAGGCCCTTGGCGTCTTCGGCGGTGACGGGGCCCTCGGGGCCGTCGGCGACGTGCGGCAGGGCGAACGTCTCGCCGTCGCAGCCGTCGAAAAGCTCGACGCCTAGGCAGACCGGCATGGGCAAGCGCGAACCTTCGCCGGAGAGCAGTCGTTTAAGTTCTTCCACGTTGTTGGGCGAACGCAAGACGTACAGGCGGCGCATGGGGATGCGTCGGCGGCGGGCGTCCTTGTGCGAGCCCGGCGGGAACTCGCCGAGCGCGTCGGCAGAAGCCGTCTCTCCGCCCATCGCCACGCGCGCATACGGCCAGAGGTCGTAGCGGCATATGCCGAAGCGGGAAAGCGCCTCGAAGGCGCGTTTCAGCCGCGCGCCGCCGTCGCCCGCGAGGCGCTTTCGCACCTGCCGCCCGAAGGAGTCCACGAAAGCGTCTGCGGCGGGGGTGCCGGGCACGTTCGCCTTGACGAGCATTTCCACCTGCCTGACCGGGCCCGGGAACGCGGCGGCGAAGTCCGGCTCGACCGGATTGCCCCTGCGCATAAGCGCCAGGTTGCGGTCGGTCCAGTCGGCCTCCGCGATGCGCGTCGCCTCGGCGAGATACTGCACGCTCAGGCGTTCGCGGCGTCCTTCGGCGTATTCGACCATGGCGGCAACGGCGTTGGCGACGCACGAACCGCGCATCGCCTGGCTGAAGGAGTCCGGCAGGTTTCCGGGGAGGACGAAGCGGCGGTTTTCAGCGCCTGCCGCGTCAGCGCGCGCTGCGGCTTCCGCCGCCGAGCGCAATGCCGCCGCCTGCCCTGCCGTTAGCGCCAGTCCCGACATTTCCGTCCCCCTGCCAATGCGAGATTTACATGAAAGCGAGAGTCCCGCCTTCCTCGAGACCGTCGGCGAACGTGAGCGTGACTTTCGGCTCTTTCATGCCCGAGAGGAACATTCCGAGGGGGATGGCGGTGCGGCCGGCGACGACCGGGAGCGCGACACCGGCGAGACGCAAGGTGCCGCCGTCGACAGGCCGCCCCTCGCCGTCTTCCGCAGTTATGTCGAGGGGAGTGTCGGCATCGGCGGCGGCGAGCACGCGCAGCGAAACGCGCCAGCCGCGCTCGGCCCCGGCCCCGGATGCAAAGACGAACGTGACGTCCTCGGCCGGCGCGGCGTCTTCGCCGGCGGACGGCTTCGTCGCGACCGCGCCGGTTCCGGCGGCGGCCGCCGCCAGGCGCCAGGCGCCGACGCCGCTCTCGATAAGCGCCTCGCGCCGCCGGCGGATGAAACCGGCAAGCCGCTCTTCCAGCGACGGCGCCTTGCAGCGAGCGGATACGAAATCGCGGATGACGGCGCGCTCGGCTTCGGTCAGCTCGCTCTCCGCATCCGGGTAGAGGACGTCCTCGAAAGCGCGGCGGGCGCCATCGTCGGTGAACACGAGGGCGGCCGCCCTGGCCGCTTCTTCGCTCGCCGTCCCGGCTGCCACCTCTTTCAGTATGTCGCGTGGTGCAATCATGTCGCGCCTCCTCTTTCTTCCGGCATCCGCCTCCGTCAAACCAGTCTGTCTCTCGACTCGCGCATGCTTCTCACCGCCCTGGAGAAAAGCTGGTCTACGTTCGCGGCGCTCGACAATCCAAATCTTTCTTTTATTTCCATCGAAGACATATGGAAACGTGTTTTCAGGAGCAGCACATACGCCTGCATGGTGTTCCTCATCCAGAGTTCTCGGAAGCATTCGCGGGCGACAGCCCACTGTTCGTTCTTCAGGACCTGGAGGTCTCCGCCCATATAGGCGTTCCTGCGGAGCGATTCTGACGCGTCGAAAGCGATTTTTTCCTCGAGGGTGGGGCCGTCGGCGCCTTCGTCGTTTCTGGTCGGCTCGTCGATGGGGACGAAGCCGCGAGCGTCGGGGTTGTGGCGGCTCAAATATCCGCGCAAATACATTCGGAGAAAGCCGACGAGGCTGCCGTCGCCGCGAAAGTTCTCGAGGCGGCGGCGGCCGACCATGTCTTCGTAGAGCTCGCCGAGAAGCGTCTCGAGTGGGACGCCCCAGTCGCTGCGGCGGCGCGACGCGGCGGCAGAGCGCTTTTCCTGCGCCACTACCTTTAATAGGATGAACTCCCAGGCGCCGCCTTCCTCGCGCAGAAGGCGGTCCCGGAGTTCGAGGTCTGTCAGCGCAGCGTAGTCCATCTGTAGTCGGCGTGGCGTGGTTTGGCGTGGCTACATGGCGGCGACGGGGGCGACGGCGATGGCGGCGTCGTGACCGTTGAGGGTGCAGTTTTCGGCGCCGGCGGGGGCGGCGGCGGCGAACACGAGCGAGAGCGCCAGGATTTCGCCGCGCACGTAGTCCGCGTGCGCCTCCAGGGCCGCTCGCATTTCGCCGTCTGTCGCGACGGTGACGGCGATGCGCTGCGTCACTTCGAAGTCGGCTTCCTTGCGCATGTTCTGGACGTGCGAGACGAATTCGCGCGCCAGGCCCTCTGCGACGAGAGCCGGCGTGAGCGACGTCTCCAGCGCCACGACCGCCGCGCCCTGCGACGCCACCACGAGACCGGCCTTCGGCTTGCGCGTCACAATCACGTCGCCTTCGCCGATTTCGACGCCGTCCACGCCGCCGGCGAGCGAAGCGAGGCTCTTGGCGGCGGCGATTGCAGCCGCCACGGCCTTCATCTTCGGGCCGCACTTCGGACCAAGCGTCTTGAAGTTCGCCTTGAGCGAAATGTCGCAAAGCTCCGTTTCGTCGGCGACGTACTGGACGGCCTTGACGTTGAGTTCGTCCTCGATTAGGTCTTCGAGGCCCATGACGTCGGCGCCGGCGATGCGTATGGCGGAAAGCGGCTGGCGGACCTTGAGGTCGTTGTCGGCGCGCAGGCGGCGGCCGAGTTCGACCACGGTCTGGACGGCGGCCATGCGCTTCTCGAGCGCGAGGTCGCGCGCGGCGGCGTTCGCCGTCGGGAAGTCGCACAGATGCACGGAGTGCGGGTCGCTTTCGCCGCGCAGGTTGCGGTAGATTTCCTCGGCGACGAACGGCGTGAACGGCGCCGCCACCTTCGAGAGCTGCACGAGAACGTAGCGCAGAGTGCGGTATGCCGAAAGCTTGTCGCCGTCGTTCTGCGACTTCCAGAAGCGCCGGCGCGAACGACGGATGTACCAGTTCGTCAGGTCTTCGATGAACTTCACGAACGGGCGCACCGAACGCTGCAGGTCGTAGCCGTCCATCGCCGCCGTCACGTCCGCTATAAGCGTTTCCATCGACGAGACAATCCAGCGGTCCAGCACGTTCGCGGAGTCGGGATAGACGACTTCCGCGTCCGCGAAGCCGTCCACGTTCGCGTACGTGACGAAGAACGAATATGCGTTCCAGAGCGGGATGAGGATGTCGCGCATGAGCTGCTTGACGCCGTTCTCGGAGAACTTGAGGTTCTCTGCGCGGACGACCGGCGAGTAAATCATGTAGAGGCGGATGGCGTCGGCGCCGTAAGTGTCGAGCATCTTCGACGGGTCGGGATAGTTCTTTAGGCGCTTTGACATCTTTTTGCCGTCCTCGGCGAGGACGAGGCCGTTGACGACCACGTTGCGGTACGGCGATGCATCGAAGAGCATGGTGCCGAGGAGCATGAGCGTGTAGAACCAGCCGCGCGTCTGGTCGAGGCCCTCGGCGATGAAGTCGGCCGGGAAGAAGTCGGGCACGCCTTCGCCGCCCATGTAGTGGTTCTGCGCGTACGGCATCGAGCCGGACTCGAACCAGCAGTCGAGGACTTCCGGAGTGCGGCGGTACGTCTTGCCGTCGCGGCGGATGACCACCTTGTCCACGAAATGCTTGTGGAGGTCGGTGACTTTCTCGCCGGAGAGTTCCTCGAGTTCCTTGACGGAGCCGACGCAAATCATGTCGTCCGGGTCGTCTTCGTTTATCCAGACCGGTATGCAGCTGCCCCAGAAGCGGTTGCGCGAGATGTTCCAGTCGCGTGCGTCGCGCAGCCAGTTGCCGAAACGCTTGTCGCCGACGTATTCGGGCGTCCAGTGGACGGGAGCGTTGTTGGCGACGAGCTTGTCGTGGAGGTCTTCGACCTTGACGTACCAGGCGTCGATGGCGCGGTAGATGAGGGGCGTGTCGGTGCGGTCGCAGAACGGATACGAGTGGACGATGGTGGCCTGGTGGACGAGTTTGCCCTCGGCCTTCAGGCGGCGGATTATGTCCTTGTCGCAGTCTTTGCAGAAGCGGCCGGCGTATTCGGGGATTTCCTGAGTGAAGGCGCAGCTTTCGTCGAGCGGGTCGGCGAAGGCGGTCATGCCGTTCGCCTTGGAGACGCGGAAGTCATCCTCGCCGTAAGCCGGGGCGATATGGACGAGGCCGGTGCCGTCGTCGGTGGTGACGTAGTCGTCGTTGAAGACGCGGAAGGCGCCTTCGTCGCGGAGCCTGGCGTAGTACGGGAAGATTGGTTCGTATTCCCAGCCCTTGAGGTCGGCGCCTTTGAGTTCGGCGACGGTCTCGTACTGCTCCGGCTTCTTGAAGATGGTGGCGAGGCGCGCCTTCGCCATGATGTAGACGGGGCGTTCGGCGTCGGTGAGGTCGCGCACGGCGACGTAGTCGATGGAGGCTCCGGCGCAGATGGCGAGGTTCTCCGGGAGCGTCCAGGGCGTGGTCGTCCAGATGAGGAGATAGACGGTCTCGGCGGCCTCGAGGGCTGGCGCGAAAGGCGCGGCGAGGCGCGTGACGCGCGCCCGCACCGTCACGGTCGGATCCTGCACGTCCTTGTAGTTCGAGCCGGCCTCGAAGTTGGAAAGCGGCGTCGAGAGCTTCCACGAATACGGCATGATGCGGTGCGACTTGTAGACGCGCCCCTGGTTCCACAGCTGCTTGAAGACCCACCATATGGTCTCCATGAAGTCCGGGTTCATCGTCTTGTAGTCGTTGTCGAAGTCTACCCAGCGGCCCATGCGCGTGACGGTCTTGCGCCATTCGCCGACGTATCTGAGGACCATCGAGCGGCACTGCTCGTTGAACTTGTCTACGCCGAGAGCCTTGATTTCCGGGGTGCCGGAGACGCCGAGGGCCTCCTGTGCGAGAGCCTCGATGGGGAGGCCGTGCGTGTCCCAGCCGAAGCGGCGCTCGACGTATTTGCCGCGCATGGTCTGGTAGCGCGGCACGATGTCCTTGATTGTGCCGGCGAGGAGGTGGCCGTAGTGCGGCAGGCCCGTGGCGAAGGGCGGGCCGTCGTAGAACATGTAGCGCTCCTTGCCCGCGTTTTTCTCCAGAGATTTCTTGAACGTTCCGTCCTGCTCCCAGAATGCGAGGATTTCCTCCTCCATCTTGGGGAATGCAACTTTATTCGATACTGGCTTGAACATGAGATTATAGTCCGTTCTGTTGAGCAACAAGTCCTTCCGCGCCGTAGAGGGCCCTGAGGCGCGGTTTTTCGATTTTGCCTGTCGGGTTGCGCGGCACGTCGGCGAAAATCACCTTGCGCGGGCGCTTGTAGCGCGGGAGCCCGAGGCAGAAGCGCGAGACTTCCTCCTCCGTGAGGCTCGCGCCCTCCTTCACCGAGATTATGGCGGCGGCGATTTCGCCGAGGCGCTTGTCGGGAAGGCCGATTACCGCGACGTCCTTGATGGCCGGATGCGCGCGCAGGAAATCCTCTATCTGCACGGGATAAAGATTCTCGCCGCCGGTGATGATGACGTCCTTCGCGCGGTCCACGAGGTAGATGAAGCCGT
>CAMZET010000083.1 GCA_947305825.1 uncultured Verrucomicrobiota bacterium | reverse complement strand
ATGACGAGAGCCTCGCCGCCGCCCGTCACGCCCTTGACGGCGACGCCGCCGGCGACCGTGGCCGTCTTCCAGACGGCAGGCGCGCTGGGAGTCCATATGGCGGTATAGGTCGCGTCCTCGCCGGGCACGACGGCGTCCGGCTCGGGACTCCAACCGGCGAAGTCGAAACCGTCGCGTGTAACGACTGGCGCCTGGAGCGGTTCGCCCGCCATGAGGCTAAACGTCGCGCCGCCTTCGCCGCCGGCCGCATCGAACACGATGGTCTGCGGCACGGTCCTGTGCCAGGATGCGTACGCCACGGTGTCGCGGAGGATTGCCGTGCCGGGGAGCAGTTCTTCGCCGGCGCCGTTAGGCTCGTCGAACCAGCCCAGGAACTCCACGGTGTCGTCTGTCGTGGACGGAGGCGGCAACGAGCCGAGCGTCTCGCCGTTCGCGACGGACACCGGAGCAATCGCGGCGCACTCGACGCCGGAGAAGTCAAACTCGACAATCCACTGCGAATAGGCGAGGTTCAGTCCGTTCCAGAGCGACGGCACGTCGCCCCAGCCGTCTGCGCCGCGCTCGACGTAAGCGACGCACGACTCCGGGACGCCGGCGAACGCCGTGGCGGAGCACTCCGGCGCGTCGCCCGCGAACTCGACGAGCGAAAGCGACGTGCAATCGGTAAACAGCCCGTCGCCAGTCAGCGCGAAACCTTCCGGAACGCAAAGCGACTCCAGCGCGGTGCAGTTCGCAAACGCATAGTCCGCAACACCACGCAACCCCGCAAGATTGAGCGAGGACGGCGCATCGTCGCCAAAGCCGACCGCCCAGCCGTCGACAAGCACTACGCCGGGTTTCGTCGTCCGGTCGAATATGGCCACGTTGCAGCCGGCAAACGCATTGCTACCTATCTTGCCCACCGTGTCGGGAATCGTCACGCTGAGAGCCTGGTCGCAACCCGCAAAGGCATTGTCGCCAATCGCCACTACCGCCTTGCCGTCGATTTCGGCAGGAATCTCGATGGCTCTGTAGAACGAAGACTTCATTCCGTCGATGCGCACGCCGCCCTCGACTTCGGTGCAGATGAAGTCGATGTCGTAGGAGATTTTGCGGGCGAAAACGGAGCAGCCGGGAGACATGGCGTCGGAACCGTTCACGCTTTCGACCGCCTTGACGCGCACGAAGTATCTCTTGTCTGGATCGAGGCGGACAATATCGAACGAACGCTGGGAGCTGTCGCTTATGTCGGCGGAAAGCGGCGAAGAGAAGAGTTCATCGTCGTCCCATTCGACGCGGAAAGCCTTGGCGAAGGAGCCGGCGCGCCATTCGACGCGCGCGGTAGTCTCGCCCGTATGCTGCGCAAGCGTTATGTAAGCGTCGCCGGGCGTGTAGGAAACGCCGCTGGTCTTGCTCGCATCGACGCTGAAGCCGCGGTTGTCGCCGAGGCAGATGTTGCCGGATGCCGTGCAGCCGGCGCACTGTTCGACGCGGATGCCATGCGTACCGCGCACGTCCACCAAGTTGGCCGTAAGCGTTATGTCGCGTGTGGAAGCGCCCTGGACGCGGATGCCGGCAGGGTTAGCATCGCCGGTCACGACATTGTCGGAAATCTCGACGCCGGTGCAGTCGGCGATGTCTATTCCCTCGCGCCCGACATCGAGGAAGTCGTTGCCGGAGACGACGCAGCCGGACGAAGTTTCGAGACGGATGCCGCGAGCGACGGCCCCGGAGACCGTGTTGTCCACAATTCTGGCGCCCTTGGAGCAAGAAACCACGCGAAGCGCACCCACGGCGGAGTGAGAGCCGGAGAACTCGTTGCCTTCGACGACGCATTGCGCGGCGCTGTCGACGAAAACGCACATCTGCCCGGAATCGGCGAGCGCGAGCGCGTTGTCCTTCGCGACCAGCGAAGAGCCGCCCTGGCAGACGATGCCGTGCGCGGCTATGCCGCTGAAATCGGAACCGGCGATTTCCGCCGCGGCGCCGCGGTCGATGTTCACTGCGTTCTTGCCGGCGCCTTCCACCTCGCAACCGGTCACCGACAATTTAGTGCCGGAATCGTTGGCGACGAACGCATGCTCGCCGCTGTTCGACACCGAACCGCCGCGCACTTCCACTTCCGCTCCGCCGGAGACGGAGACGCCATGCGACACCGCCGAGCTTATCTCGCCGTCCTCGAACACGCACTTGGAAGACTGCGCCTGCAAACCCATGCCACCCGGCAGGAAGATGCGGCAGCGGCGGAAAACGCTTTCGCCCGCGCCAAGCAAGTACACGCCGGAATTCTTGGGGCGCGACAAGAGGATGTCAGAAGCCTCGACCTTTGCGCGGCTCAAGGCGCACATGCCATAGCCGGCCGCGCCCAGCACGCTGCTGCCGGAAATCTTCACTGTCGCGCCGTCCTCGGCGTGGAAACCGTTCTTTCCGCTGCCGTTCACGTCGGTCTTCACGATATCCACCTTGCACCCTTTGCCGACGTAGACGCCATGATCGGTGGCGTCGGCCACGAAATTGCCCGTTGCGGTCACGCGGGAAGCGCCGGTCATGCTGATGCCGTGGGAGCGCGCGCCGCGAATGGAGTTGTCCACGATTTTGCAGACGCTGCCGCCGAGCTGTATGCCGCAATTGCGCACGTCGTAAATCCTGTTGCTGACAATCGAGGAGTCGGCGGCGTCAAGAAGATAAAAGGCGGAGTTGGACGGCTCGTTGATTTCGTTCCCGACTGCGGCGATTTTCGCGCCGTTCAACGCGCACATGCCATAGCCGGCCGCGCCCGCCACGCTGCTGCCCGAAACCTTCACGTCCGCGCCATCCTCGGCGTGCACGCCGTCCTTACCCGTCTTGCCGATTCTGTTGCCTGTAATGTCCACCTTGCAATTCAAACCGACGTAGATGCCATGATCGGTGGAATTGCTTATGGAATTGGCATCCACAACGACATTGGAAGCGTCTATTATGCCGATGCCGTGGGAACGGGCGCCGGAGATTTCGTTGTCCTCGACGTCGCAGTCGCTGCCGCCGATCTGTATGCCGCAGTTGAGGGGATTGATTATCTTGTTGCTGACGATGGAGGAGTCGGCGGCGTCGAGGAAATAGAAAGCGGAGTTCGCGGCAGAGGATATTTCGTTACCGGAGGCTGTCGCTCGCGCACGGTCGCGTACGCACACGCCGTAGTTCCCGGCGTCGGCGAGGATGTTGTTTGTAATTTCGACAACCGCTCCACCCTCTACTTGAACCGCGTTCTTGCCGGCGTTCTTGACCGTGTTGCCTGTTATCGTAGCGCTCACGTCGGAGCCGCCCGCGTAGATGCCGTTGCCGTCCTCGCCTGTCGTATCTACGGTATTGCCTGAAACCGTCGCGACCAGCCGCTCGCCAGGCTCGGCCTCTATACTTATGCCATGCGCACCTATCGACGAAAGATTGTTGTTTTCGACCCTTACCGTGCTCGCACCAATCACCCTGAGCCCCGAAACATCTGAACCAGGCGCAATCGTCACGCGATTGCCGGCTATGACAGAATCGCGGAAATAGAACATGGAAACGGCGTATGAAAGCATCGAGTCGAACACGCAGTTCGTCACGGTAATGCGTTCCGACGGCAGGCTTATTTCTTCGTTCGAGCCGTCGTCATTGAAGTGGCGATGGGTTCCCACGCCCGCGACGACGTTGCGGAACGTGCAGCCGGAAATAGTTATGTCCTTGCATGGAGTGCCGTCTATCGGGAACGCGCCTGCCTCACCGCCAACCGTGATGAAGTCGAGATGGATTGCTTCTCGCGCGCTGAAGCCGTTGCTGCCCGTATCGTTGTCGTCTATTATTTCCGGTCGCACGTAAGGATGTTCGGGCGACGGAAGGAAGGTCACGTTTTCGACCGTCACGTTCCGCGAGCCGCTGAAATTCAGGAAGTGGTTGATGTTTCCCTTGCACGTCAGATTGGAAACCTTGATATTCTGCCCGTGCCAAAGATGCATGATGTAGGTCACATCCGCGCCGTCGGCGGTGTTCAAGTCCCAGACGCCGCCGGTGATCGTCACATTCTCGATTTGCGAATGCCCGCCGTGAGTACACGTCTCGTCCATGGGGCACTGTCTGCCGGATGCGTCGAGATGCTGCGCACGCAACAGCCCGATAACCGAAGAACTCGCCGGCACGATGGTCGCCCGCGCGTCCAGGTTCAACTCGGTATTGGAATATACCACGAGCGGCTGGCTTATCTTGTATGTCCCAGCCGGAACGTTCACGACGACGGAGCCGGTCTTGGGAGCCTGCTCGAATGCGTCGCGGAACGCGATCCAGTCGTCATCCACGCCGTTGCCCTTCGCGCCGAGGTCGCGCACGTTCACCGTCGCCGCCGCGCACCATAGCGAAACAATCGCAGCTGCAGCCGATGCCGCCAATTTCTTTGTCGCTTCCATAATCCTATTTCTCCTTCATTCGGATAGCTGTTTTTTCGATTACTTTGTAGATGTGGTCGTTCCTTACCGTTTTCAAATGCTCAAGCCAGGGTAGCGTCTGCTCCTTGCCGCGCCATACGATATATTTCACTCCAAGCCGGCGGACCTTGTCCTCGTCCAACGAATAGAATATCGTATCCGGGCGTCCGCGGTTTGCCGGACGCGTCTTGCCCTCGAGGTCGACCAGGAATCTGTGGCCGTAGCGGTTCCAGACGTCGCGGAACTCGCCTTTCGCATCCACCACCGCCCAGAAATCCCTGTCGCAATACTGCTGCGTAGCGGCGTGGCACTTCAATCCGGTCGCCAGAATCATCTGCGCGACGCAGCGGTCGTTCGACATCCAGAGACCGGGTTCTTCACGGTCGTATTTGGCGACAAGCCGCGCCATGTATTTGTCCCGGAGCGGACTTATGCCCTCGACAAGAGGATGGACGGCGAATGCGCCCGCGATAGAGAACACGGCTAGACTTGCGGCAAAGATTTTGCGATCCTGCCGCAATAATGCGTACGCGACGGCGAGCGCGAGCGCTGCTGAGATCTCGAAACGCAGCATTGAGCGCCCGGAGGCGTAGATGCCGTTCCACAAATCAGGCACACGAACGAACGCGAACACCCTTGCCGCGACAAGAACCGCAATGGCGAGGACGACCGCCCATTTCGGCAGCAGCGTCTGCTCGTCCTCGCGTCTGCAGGCAAGGCGAAACGCCGCGACAAGCACGAGGAAGCCGGCGACCACCGTAGCCCTCTGCGGCGGTATGGACGAAAGGCACGCCACTTTCGCGAGCCAAGCCGGCCATTTGCAAGCGCACCAGGCACACAAGAGCGTCGCGTTGGCAAACACGCCAAACGCAAACCATTCCCGACGCTTCTTCGCAAACGCTGCGGCGAAAAGCGCGGCAACCGGCAGCCAGAGCCCTATGTATTCCGCCGCCTGGCATTCGTTCAACCGCGCCACGGGAAGTTCGTCCCACGTCCACATGGACACAAGATCGAGCACGCTTCTCTCGCAGAGAAAGTTCAGCGAGCCTCCCAGCAAGAAACGCTTTCCCGGATACGAAGAAGCGGCAATGACGCCGAGCGCCTCGCCGTGGACGCGCCAGAAATACGCGAAAAGCGCCGCCGTCGCCGCTGTCGCCGCAAACAGCAACGCCAAGCGGAAGACGAACCGGTGCTTGCCTGGAACTCCGCGATATGCATCGACAGGATCGTCGCCGTTTGCCGTCATGCCGTCGCGCACGCTCCAGACACCGAGCGCCAGAAGCGTCGGCAGCAGCAAAATGGTAAACGGCGGATACATCACGAAAAAGTACGAAGCGAGAGAAACGAGCAACCCCGTAGCAGCCAGAACCGCCTGCCACCATCTACGCGAAGCAAACACCCGCCCCGCAAAAACAAGCGAAGCGAAATAGTAGACGAGGTGCAACGGAACCGTAGTATCCCACCACTGCGTCGGCGCTCCCAGTGTCACCGCGGCCGCCCCGGTCGCCGCAATCAGTCCGTCGCCCTTGCACCACCGCAGGAAAAACAAAAACGCGAATAGCGGCAACAGCAGGTATCGCGTCCACCAACTCCAGGCGAGTCCTCGGTCTGCGCCGAAAAGGAAATAGCCCCAGTTGTGGAACTGACCAACCGCCGTCAAATCCCAGACAGGCGCACACGGCGTCTGCAGGAGCATGTCAGCGCCACCGTTGACATTCTCGTTTATGCGCGGGAAAAACTCTTTCGAGGCGCACTGCGCGAAAACGAACGGAGTAGATGTGGCCCATTCGTCTGAACGTATAGGGCGCGACCAGCCCAATTGCTCGCCGCGATAGCCTTGTACGGCATCTGGGAAAATCCTATTCCATTCGCCTGTCGAAGCGCCGGAAACTGCGCCGTTGCCGCGCGCGGCGAGAAAAAACGCGAACGAACCAAGCGCGACGACTGCCGCGACGCAGACTTTGCGCTCCGCAATCCACTCCCTTGCCCGCTTGAACCTCTCCGCTAAATTCCCCATCGTTCGCCTCATGGTATCACTCCTGTCACCGTCTCACTTTTCATACCGCACGGCGGCGCAGTCGACGAGGCGGCGGGTCTTGGAGTCGAAGGAAAGGCCGACGAA
>CAMZET010000082.1 GCA_947305825.1 uncultured Verrucomicrobiota bacterium | reverse complement strand
GGTGCGGCGGTACGCTTGTCCGCAGTCAAGCCGGGCGGGGCGCATTAAGCCTTGAACGAGTCCTTGAGCGAAACGGTGCGGTTGAATACGGGTGCGCCCGGAGCCGAGTCGTATTCGTCGGCGACGAAATATCCGGTGCGCTCGAACTGGAAGCGTTCGCCGCCGGCGGCCTCGGCGAGAAGAGGCTCCACGTATCCTTCGACCGTCTGGAGCGACTGCGGGTTCATGTATTTCAGGAATTCCGCCGGGCCGTCGCGCAGGGGGTCCTTCTCCGTGAATAGCCTGTCGTAAAGGCGGAAGGTGGCTTTGACGCCTGTCGCCTCGTCGACCCAGTGTATAGTCCCTTTGACCTTGCGGCCGTCGGCCGCGTTGCCGCCCCATGACTCCGTATCCCAGGTGCCGTGGATTTCGACGACGCGCCCGTCGGCGTCCTTCACGCACGAGGTTGCCTTGAAGATGCACGCGCCGCGCAGGCGCACTTCCTGGCCGATCGCCATGCGGAAATATTTCTTGGGGGCGGTCTCCATGAAGTCTGCGCGGTCAATCCAGAAGGAGCCGCCGAAGGGGATGGAGCGCGTGCCGGCCGCCTCGTCGAGCGGGTTGTTCGGGAGGACGACGTCCCTGGCCGGGCCCTGCCAGTTGTCGACGACGACTTTCACCGGGTCGAGGACGGCCATGCGGCGCGGCGCGGTGCGGTTCAATTCCTCGCGCACGCACCATTCGAGGAGCGCGGGGTCGCTTTCGCTTTCCATCTTCGAGACGCCTACGCGGTCGCAGAACTCGCGGATAGCGCCGGGCGTGTAGCCGCGGCGGCGCATTCCGCACACCGTCGGCATCCGGGGGTCGTCCCATCCAGCGACGTGGCCTTCCGTCACAAGTTGCAGGAGAAGGCGCTTCGACATTACGGTATAGGTTATGTTGAGGCGGGCGAACTCGCGCTGCTGCGGGCGGATTTTCACGCCGCCGCGCTCCACGAGAAGCCCCTGCTCGTCGAGCCGGTCCACGACCCAGTCGTAGAGCGGGCGGTGGACTTCGAATTCTAGCGTGCACATGGAGTGCGTCACGCCTTCGAGCGCGTCCTCGATTGGGTGTGCGAAGTCGTACATCGGATAGATGCACCACTTGTCGCCGAGATGGTAGTGGCTGACGTGGCGGATGCGGTAGATTACCGGGTCTCGCATATGGATGTTGGGCGAGGCCATGTCGATTTTGGCGCGGAGGCACCATTCGCCGTCGGCGTACTTGCCGGCGCGCATGTCGCGGAAGATGGCGAGATTCCTGTCTGGCGGCGTGTCGCGGCTTGGGCTGGGGCGTCCCGGGCGTTCCGGCACGCCCCGGTATTCTTTCCACTCTTCCTGGCCGAGGTTGCAGCAGTAGGCCTGGCCGGCGAGTATGAGGCGCTCGGCGATTTCGTACATTTTCTCGAACATGTTCGAGGCGTTGTAGAAGCCCGGTTCCGCGCCGTCGCCCTCGCCGGACCACTGGAAGCCCAGCCACCGGATGTCCTTCTTTATGTTTTCGGCGTACTCGTCGCTTTCCTTTGCCGGGTTCGTGTCGTCGAGCCGCAGGTGGCATTCGCCGCCGAAAAGCGCGGCCATGCCGAAGTCGACGCACACCGCCTTGGCGTGCCCGATGTGGATGTAGCCGTTCGGTTCCGGCGGGAAGCGGGTGACGACCTTGCCGCCGGTCGCGCCGGACGCCACGCTCTCTTCAATCCACTGCCTGAGAAAATGCCTGGAAGTATCTGATTCGTTTGCAGTCTCGTTCATGGCTTTGCACCTTTGGAAATTGCGGAGTATTATACCAAATTTACGGTGATGCCGCTTTGCCGCCCGAATTGCGCCGGCGGTGCCGTTCCTGCGCCCACAGCACGAAAGCGGGCATTACCTTGGCGGCGTCGAATCTTGCGGCGAAGGCGAGGCGCGCCTCGCGGGAAGGGCGCAGGGAGCGGATTTTGGCGATGGCGGCGGCGAGGGAGGTCGCGTCGCCGGCGGTGTAGTGCACGCCCACGCCGTGCGCTTCGACGAGTTCGCGCGTTTCGCCGCCCAGGCTCTCGATGACGGCGAGGCCGGCGGCCGCGTAGTCGGCAAGTTTCCCCGGCACGCCGACGGCGCTCTCGGGGAACATGGGCACCACGCCGGCGTCGCAGCGCGAGAGCATTTCGCGAAGGCCGGTTTCGTCCAGGTAGCCGTGGAAGCGGATGTTGCCGGCGCCTGAGGCGAGTTTTTCCAGCCGTTTGCGGTCGGGTCCGCCGCCGGCGACGTCGAGCGAGACGCCAGGCGTCGCCGCCACGGTCTCGACGAGCGTCGCCAGGTCGTAGCTCAGCGACATGTTGCCGATGTACGCCAGGCGCAGCGCGCCTGCGCCGTTGTCGCGGAAAGGCGGCTGGCTGTGCATTTCGATGCAGTGCCCGAAGACTTCGCGCGGAGCGCTTGTGCCGTATTTTCCGGCGAGCAGCGCGTAGCGCCTGGCGACTGCGCTTATGGCGTCGGCTCCGCGGTATATGCCGCGCGCCTTGCGGTAGAGCCCCAAAGCGGCGAGCGCGAACGGCGGAACGACGCGCTCGAAGGTCTCCGGCCAGGCGTCCTGCACGTCGGCGATGAAAGTGGCCCCCGTCTCGCGCGCCGCCTTCATCGCCGCGCCGCACAGCCCAAGCGGCGGCATGCTCGCGACGACAATCGACGGTTTTTCGGCAGTGGACGCCTCTTCCCGCGCCGCCCTTGCGAAATCGCGCGCTAGTTTCCAATGGCTCGCCAGGCGCCCAAGGCAAATGTTCTTCGCGTAAGGGAGAGTCGGCAGCATCCGCAGCGATATGGCCGCGTCCTCGCCATCCAACCGAGTCCCGCCGAAAACGCGCCGCTTCTTTGTCGCGTGGCTGAAATCGCCCGTCCAGTACACGACGCGCCAGCCCGCCTTTGCGAAAGCGCGCGCCATGAGCCAGTAGCGCTGCGCGCGAGTCCCTTCCTGCGGCAGGTTGTCGAACGGATTGACAATCCAGACGGTCACTGGACGTCCGGTCTCGGCGGCAGGCGCCCGTTGTCGAAGAGGTCTTTCACAATCATGCGCGTCTCCGTGTCGAAGTCGCCTTTCATAATCCATCGCAGGTAGTTGGGGTCGTCGAGGAGGAGTTTGCGGAGCGAGGCGCCGCGCTTGCGCCCGAAGTTCAAGGTGAGTTCGCCGTTCTTCCAGCGGAGGAGGCCGTAGCGGTCGGCGTTGAGCGGGTCGCGCGGCGTCAGGAACTGGTCCAGCTCGTCTACGCTGCGCGGAAGGGTGGTGTACGACTCGAAGTCGATTTGCTTCTTGAGGACTTCGAGTGTGGCGCGGGCGTCGGCTTCGGCGCCGTGGGCGCCGGCGTGGTTTTGGCCGAGGTAGTATTTGACGGCGGCCGTCAGGTCGCGCGGCTCCATGCGGTGGTATATTTTCTGCACGTCGATGTGGCGGCGGGCGCTCGCGGAAAGATTCAGCCCTACGCGCGCGAACTCTTCCTCCAGGCACGGTATGTCGAAACGGTCTGAATTGAACCCGCCAAGGTCCGCGCCCGCGAAAAACGAGAAGATTTCATCTGCCGCGTCTTTGAACGTCGGACATTCCGCCACGTCTTCGTCGGAGATGCCGTGGATTTTCGTCGCCTCTTCGGGTATCGGCACGGTCGGGTTGAGCAGCCAGCATTTCGAGATTTCCTGTCCGTCGGGAGTCACCTTGATTGCGGCAAGCTCGATTATGCGGTCCTGGCGCGGCGAAATGCCGGTGGACTCGATGTCGAAAATCACGAGCGGACGGTCTAGTTTGAGGTTCAGGCTTGACATATGAGGTCGTTTCTGTATAGAGCGCGAACGGCGTCGCAGTCGAGTGTGTGTCCGGAGCGGTAGCTAACTACCGTGCCGACGAAGCGGTGGGGTCCGGTCAGGGCGAGCGCGGCCATGAGGTCGAGCGTGGCGCGGTGCCAGACGGGTTCGAGGAACTTGTCGCCGACGCCGAAGCGCGGCTTTGTGTAGTATTTCTTTCCGTGTATGAGTATGTTGCGGTCGTTGTAGCCCCAGTTTCTCGTGGCGGCGAAGAGCTTCCCGACGGTGAGGGCGAGCAGGTATTGACGGTACGTGGCGTTGGTGCGGGCGAGCGCGGCGTAGCGGAAAGTCTCCGGGGTGGAGTCGAAGAGCACGCGCTGTTCGCCGATGACGGTGTTCCAGGAAATGGCGCAATCGATGCGCAGGCGGTGCGAGCCGTCGTCCGGGAAGAAGAGGAGGAAGTCGCCGCGTCCGCCGCCGAAGGCGAGCGGTTCGCGCACCGTGACGAACGTCGCGTCGCCCTCGCCGTCCACGATTTTCGCGTGTTCCATCGCCTTGACGAGCGGCAGCGAAGACTGGTCGAAAAGGGGCGGGTCGCCGGAACGCACTTTCAGCAGCACGTCGTCCACGCCGAGGCCGAGTTTGAGGGCGATGATGTGTTCGACCATTCGCAGGTAGTTGTGCTCGGAGCCGGAGCGCAGGACGAGGTTCCTTGCGCTGGTCCAGAGGTTGGCGATATCGACGGCGGTATCGAGCTGTTCGGGCTGGTCGAGCCTGCGAATCCACCATCCCGGGCGCGAGGAGGGTGCGAAGGTAATCGTCTGTTTCGCGCTGCCTTCGAAGGTGCCGACGCCCGCGACCGGGGCCTCGCCCGCGAGAGTGCGCCGGCGCGGAGAATACGGCGAGACCCCCTCCGGCGCCAGGCGCATCTCGTCGATCGGCTGCGCGCGGAAGCGTTCGTACGCCGCGGCTATCGACGCCGCCGAGCCGAACACCACGCGCCCAATCCTGTATTCTGGCAAACTGTCTTGCATGCGATATATTATACCATATAACCGCGAACCGCGCTTGTCGCTCGGCCAGGACGCCAAACTTTTCGTAGACTAACCGCGCTGGAATATGGTATCATTTACGCGGTCTAAAGGAAGGAAACTATGCATACGGTACTCGACCATCCGCTTGTCAACCACCGCGTCACGATGCTCCGCAACAGGGAGACGCCGCCGAAGCTGTTCCGCGAACTGGCGTCAGAAATCACCGAATTCCTCGCGTTCGAGGCTTTGAAGGACGTGCGCACCGAGGAAGTCAGCGTCGAGACGCCGCTGAGGCATGCGACGGGCGTGAAGGTGGTGGACCGCATAGTGCTCGTGCCGATTCTGCGAGCGGGCATGGGGATGCTCGACGCGATGCTGCGCGTGCTGCCGTACGCGAAGGTGGGCGTGCTTGGTATGCAGCGCAACGAGGAGACCGCCGAGCCGATTCCGTACTACGCGAAGGTGCCGCCGGCGAAAGGCGACGAACTCGCCATCGTCATCGACCCGATGCTCGCGACAGGCGGCAGCGCATGCGACGCCGTCGCCCAGCTGCGCAAACTCGGTTACAGCCGCATCAAGTTCCTGTGCCTCATTTCGGCGCCGGAGGGAATCGCGAAGTTCGAGTCGGAGTTCCCGGACGTGCCGGTGTGGACGGCGGCGAAGGATTCCCACCTGAACTCGCACCACTACATCGTTCCGGGTCTCGGCGACGCGGGCGACAGGATATTCGGGACGATTTGACGGACAATGCAGCGCGCGACGGGCGGAGGTCCGCCGCGCGAAACGCAAAACAAGGGGAGGCGCACGATGCTGGAGAAACTGTTCAAGCTCAAAGAGTCGGGCACGACGGCCCGCACGGAAATATTGGCGGGCATGACGACGTTCATGACGATGGCGTACATTCTCGCGGTGAACCAGAACATCCTGTCTGAGGCGGGCATGCCGCGCGGCGGCGTGTTCGTCGCGACGCTCGTCGCATCCTTCGACTTCTTCGTCGTCATGTTCGCTTTCTTCTTCGTCGACCTCTTCGACACGCTCGGCACGCTTATCGGCGTCTCCATCAACTTCTAATTCCCGGACCATCGTCATGCAAAAGCGTTATATTTCGGCGAACGAATACCTGGACGACACGTGGAAGCTTGCATCGATGGTCAGGAATTCCGGATGGCGGCCGGACATCCTCATCGCGCTCTGGCGCGGCGGGGCTCCGGTCGGCATCGCCGTCCATGAATACCTGAAGGCCACCGGCTGGGATTTGCAGCACATCCCGCTCAAGAGCGTCAGCTACTCCGGCATCGGCCGCAACGACGGCGGCGTCGTCTTCACCCACGGCGACGTCGTCTTCGGAATGCTCCGCAAGGGCGACAAGGTGCTCGTAGTGGACGACGTGTTCGATACGGGCAAGACCGCCGCCGCCGTCAAGGAGAAAATCGAGGCTGCCGGCGCCGAATTCCGCATCGCCTGCGTCTACTTCAAGCCGCTCAAAAACACCACTTCCATCGCGCCCGACTATTTCACGCGCGACGTCTCCAACGACTGGATTGTATTCCCCCACGAAATCGAAGGGCTCACGCCCGATGAAGTCCGCGAGAAGTCGCCGTATCTCGCAGACCTCATGGGCAGACATCGGGCTGACATGCCGGGGTATGGGTATGCATGAGGTGCCACCTCGCAAGTGTCGTGGTGGCACCTCGCAAGTGTCGTGGTGGCACCTCGCAAGTGTCGTGGTGCCACCTCGCAAG
>CAMZET010000081.1 GCA_947305825.1 uncultured Verrucomicrobiota bacterium | reverse complement strand
GACCGCGATTTCAAATACTACATCTTCGACTGGGACGACAACATCCTCCACATGCCGACGAAAATCCGCCTGGAGCGCCGCAGCGCCGACGGCGAGTGGCGCGAGACTTCCGTCTCCACGTCGACTTTCGCGCTCGTGCGCGCCGACACCGCGAACTGGCGCCCGCCGCCGGGCGGCTGGAACGAGGCGTTCCGCGACTTCCAGGACGCGCCGGGCCGCAATACCTTCATCGAGGATACCATAGCCGCGCTCGAGCGCGTCGAGCACGGCGAACGTCCTGGCCCCAGCTACACTACCCTGAAGAAAACCCTCCGCGAAGGGCGCCTTTTCGCCATCGTCACCGCCCGCGGCCACGCCCCGGAAACAATAGAAAAGGCCGTGCGCGTGTTTATACGCTACGCCTTGACCGAAGCAGAGCGCGAAGAGATGATGGCCAACCTGCGCGGCTACCGCCGCTGGCTCGACAAGGCGGAGAAGTTCGGCACCGACGCCGAGGAAATAGACTACTACCTTTCCATGTGCCGCTACAGCGCGGTGACCAACGTCTCTTTCAAGGAACGCATGGCCCAAGACCCCGTCTACCGCGAAAAATTAGCGACGGCCACGACCGCCTCGCGCCCGGAACTCGCCAAGGAATTCGCGATACGCGACTTCGTCGAGCACGTTTTCCACATGATTCAGCGCACCCACGGTTTCGACCGCTCCGTGTCGATAGGGTTCTCGGACGACGACGCGGGGAACGTGAAGAGCGTCTCTGCGTTCATACGGCGGGAACTCGCCAGGCGCTTCGACGGGATAAAGTTCGTCGTATACGACACTTCTGACCCGGAGCTCGCGAAGGGGCGCAAGGTGTGCGTGTCCGGGCAGCTGAACCTGCCCGGCTTTTGAGGTATAGGCGGCTGTGGCGAGCGAACTGGTCAAGACGCCCGGAGTCTGCCTCCGGATTCACCCGTGGTCGCGCACGAGCCATGTCGTGTCGTGGCTGACGCCGGAAGGGCGTCTTTCGACGGTGGTGAAGGGGGCGGTGCGCCCAAAAAGCGCGTTTCTCGGGCAGTACGACTTGAACTACACGTGCGAAGTCGTGTACTACGCGCGAGGGGTCGGAGAGGCTCGCGCGCTTCGCGAGTGCGCGCCGCTCGCGTTCAGGTCGCCCCTCCGCGACGACTGGCGCGCTTTCGCGCTTTCAGACCGCTTCCGGCGTCTGGCGGAGCTTCTTGCGCCGTCCGGCCGCGAGGCCCTGGATTGGTTCGCGCTCCTTTCGTCCTCGCTCGACGCCATCTCGGATCTTGCCGAAAACCGCGCAAAAACGCCGGAAAACTACATAAGTTCGCTGCTTGTCTTCGAGATGAAGGCTCTGTCGCTGGCCGGTCTGCAGCCGGGAATCGCGCCGGAAGGCGGCGTGTTTTCGCTGCGCGGCGAGAGGAAAATGCCGGTTTCTCCGGCCGTCGCCGCCTGTCTCGCAGACCCTGCGGCGGAAAAAAATCTAAAAATCCTACTAGACGCCGCACGGGCAATTGGTGTATATTATACTTTTCACCTGGACTATGCCTCCGAAGGGAGGCGGCAGCTCCTGGCTATGATTGCACAGTAAAAAACCGAAAGGCAAAGAAGAAGATGGTCAAGATGAAGATAGCGGGCGCGGCATTTGCCGCCGCTACGATGGTTGTCGCGGGCGGCTGCTGCGACAAGTGCGACGAGGGCACAGCCACGCCCGCCGCCGCTGAAACCGCCAAGGCGCAGAACCCGGCCGATGCCGTCGTCACCGTGAACGGGCGCTCACTGACACGCGCTCAGCTCGACGCCGACGTGGATGCGGTCGTCAAGGCCCAGGGCGATGCAATCCCCGAAGAGCAGGCGACATATATCCGCAGACAGATTGCCAACCAGATTGCGCAGGCGTTCCTAGTCGAGTCCATTCTCGCCGGACACGCCGGCGAACTCGGCTACACGGTCACGGACGAGGAACTCAAGGCTCGCGAGGGCGAACTCCTCGCCGCGATGGCCGGTTCTCCCGATGCGCCCAAATCGCTCGAGGAATTCGCATCCAAGCATCCGCTCGGCCGCGAAAAGGCTCTCGCCGAGTTCCGCAACGGCGTCCTCATCGAGAAGATGCTCAAGGGCGAAGTCGCGGCCAAGAATACGAAGGACTACACGCAAGACGCCGCCAAGTTGCTCGAGGAGCTCAAGGCGGAACACGCCAAGGCGGCCGAAGAAGAAGCGGCAGCCCTCGAGAAAATCCGCTCTTTCAAGGCGCAGCTCGACGCGACGCCTGCCGAGGAACTCGATGCGAAGTTCCAGGAACTCGCGAAAGAGAACTCCGACTGCCCGTCGAAGAAGAACGGCGGCGACCTCGGCGAGTTCGCGCGCGGCATGATGGTCCCGGAGTTCGAGGAAGTCGCTTTCGCGCAGGCGGTCGGCACGGTTTCCGAGCCGGTCAAGACCAAGTTCGGCTGGCACATCGTGCTGCCCACGGCCAAGATTCCGGCCGTTGAAGCGGAAGGCGACAAGCCTGCCGCGCCTGAGAAAGTCCGTGCGCGCCACATCCTCATCCGCGTCCAGGAAGCGCAGGAGATGCCCACGCCCGATCGCGTCGTGAAGTTCCTGAAGAGCCAGGACGAGCGCCGTCTGGTCGGCGAATACATCGAGAAGCTCGTCCGCGCCGCGACAATCGAGGCCGCCGACGACTTCAAGCAGCTCCTCCCGCCGCCCGAAGAGACCGAAGAGCCTGAAGAAGCGGCTCCCGCCGCACCCGCCGCACCCGCCGAAGCCGCCGCCCCCGCCGAAACAGAGGCGGCTCCGGCTCCCGCCGATGCGGGCGCAGAAAATTCTTCCGGGACGGTTGAAACCGCAGCGGAATAATGGTATAATATGCAGCCACTCAACAAGGAAGAAAGAAATGAGCCAGCACGCATCACTTAAGGGTACAAGCAAGATTACATCGCGCCGCAACGTCCTCAAGCGTTTCGAGAGGGTGAACCTTCTCCAGAAGCGCGGCGAGTGGAAGGAAGGCAGCCGCGGCCTTGGTCTGAAGAAGACCAAGCCTGAGGCTTGATTCTGGTGGCTGCATAAGCGGGCGAGGGGCGGCGCATTCGTGCGCCGTGCCCTCGTTTGTTTTTATTTCGTCTTATCGATATGTGCTGCGCGTCCTAGGACGCGGCGAGCGAAATATGGTAAAATACTCATCATGAAAATCTTGACGGTAGGATCTGGCGGGCGCGAGCACGCCATAGTGTGGCGCCTTGCGCAAGACGCGCAGGCCGGTGAGAAGCATGAACTCTACTGCGCTCCGGGGAACGCCGGCACGGCCGCAATCGCGACGAACGTTCCAATCGCGGCCGATGACATTGATGGAATAGTGGCTTGGTCGAAGGCCGAGCGCCCCGATTTGGTCGTCGTCGGGCCGGAGGCTCCGCTCGTCAAGGGACTTGTCGATGCGCTCGAAAGCGAGGGCGTGACGGCGTTCGGCCCGGTCGCCGCCGGCGCGAAGATTGAGGGCTCGAAGAAGTTTGCCAAGGAAGTGATGGAAGCCGCTGGCGTGCCTACCGCCCGTGCCGCTACATTTACCGACGCTGCGGCCGCCAAGGCGGCCCTCGCATCTTTCGGCCTTCCCGTGGTCGTCAAGGCGGACGGCCTGGCGGCGGGCAAGGGCGTGGTCGTCGCCGAGACGCGCGAGGCGGCCGAGGCTGCAATCGACGATATGCTTGTCGCCAACAAATTCGGCGCCGCCGGCGCCGAAGTCCTCCTCGAGGAATTCCTCGACGGCGAGGAGTGCTCGATATTGGCTCTTACGGACGGAAAAACGGCGGTGCTGCTGCCGAGTTCGCAAGACCACAAGCGGGCGTTCGACGGCGACCAGGGCCCGAACACCGGCGGCATGGGCGCTTATTCGCCGGCGCCCGTCGTCACGGATGATTTGCTGCCCTTCATCAAGGAAAAGATTGTCCTGCCCGTTATACGCGAACTCGGCAGACGCGGCATCGTCTATCGCGGCATTCTTTACGCCGGGCTCATGGTGATGAAGAAGCGCGAGGCTTCCGCGCCGGTCAAGGTGGTAGAGTTCAACGCTCGTTTCGGAGACCCGGAGACGGAGGTCGTGCTGCCTCGCCTGGGCGGCGTGTTCGCTCGTGCTTTGCTGCACGCGGCGACGGGAAGCCTTTCCGAAGAGGATGTCATCGTCCGTCCGGAATGCGCGGCGACCGTGATACTGGCGTCTTCCGGGTATCCCGGGGCGTACGAGAAGGGCAAGGATATTGCCGGCCTCGACGAGGCGGCGAAGCAGGGCGGCGTAATTTTCCACTGCGGGACAAAGCGGACGCAAGACGGGCGTGTGCAGACGGCTGGCGGCCGGGTGCTGGCGGCGACGGGGCTCGGAAAAACGTTGCGCGAGGCGGTAGACCGCGCTTACGCGAGCGCCGACGCGGTTTCGTTCGACGGCAAGTTCTGCCGCCGCGACATAGCCCACCGCGCTTTCGACCGCGAGGGAGCGGGCGAAGGCGACGCATCCGCATCTTGCACGCACGACTGCTCTTCGTGCAAGAGCAAGTGCGCCAAGGGCGGCGCGGCAGGCGGCGCGGCTTCGTTCGCCGCCCCGAAGAATGCCGCTTCCACGATAAAGCGCGTCATTGCCGTCTCCAGCGGCAAGGGCGGCGTCGGCAAGAGTTTCGTCACTACGATGCTCGCTGTCGCCGCCATGCGACGCGGGCTCAAGGTCGGCATTCTCGATGCCGATATCACGGGACCCTCCATCCCGAAGGCTTTCGGCCTCGCCGGCGGCACTTACCAGTCCGAGAAGGGCATCGAGCCGCAGACCACCAATTGCGGCATACGGGTGATTTCGCTCAATATGCTCGTCGACGACCCGACCGACCCTGTCGTCTGGCGCGGCCCGGTCATAGCCGGCGCCGTCAAGCAGTTCTGGTCGGACGTCCACTGGGGCGAACTCGACGTGATGTTTGTCGATATGCCGCCAGGGACCGGCGACGTGCCGCTTACAGTATTCCAGTCGTTGCCGGTGGATGGCGTCGTCGTCGTCTCCACGCCGCAGGAACTCGTTGGCGAAATAGTCTCCAAGGCGGTCAAGATGGCTGGGATGCTCAAGAAGGAAGTCGTCGGGCTTGTCGAGAACATGAGCAGCCTGGTGTGCCCGCATTGCGGCAAGGAAGTTCCGCTGTTCGGCGAGTCGCGCGTTGAGGAGCTTGCCGGCCGCTTCGGGATAGCTGCGACGGCTCGTCTGCCTGTTTCGCAGGAGTACGCCCGCGCCGTCGATACCGGCGCGGTGGAGTTCCTCGACGTCCCGCAGCTCGAAACGGTCGTGGGCGCGGCGCTCGCTCGCCTAGGCGAATAGTTTTTCCGCCAGGCGCACGAGCTGCATCGCGTCCTTCGAATAGAAATCGGCACCGATTTTGGCGGCATAGTCGGCGGTGAGGACCGCGCCGCCGACGGCCACCTTGCACTGCGGCAATTCGGAATGGAGCAGACGAATCGTCTCCTCCATCGCGCCGACCGTGGTGGTCATGAGCGCGGAGAGTCCGACGAGCCGGGCTTTCTCGCGCCTTGCCGTTTCTAGAATGGTCTGAGGCGGGACGTCTCTTCCAAGGTCGATTACCTTGAAGCCGTAGTTTTCCAGCAGTGCGCGGCAGATGTTCTTGCCGATGTCGTGGATGTCGCCCTTGACGGTGGCGATTACGATAGGGCCTTTTTGGGCTGTGGCATCTTGCTGCGGGAGTGCGGCGCGGACGGCGTCGAAAGCGGCGCCGGCCGCCTCTGCGGCCATGAGGAGCTGCGGGAGGAACACTCTGCCCGCCTCGAAACCGGAACCGACCGTTTCGAGTGCGGGGACGATGGCGCGGTCTATGATAACGAGCGGCGGCGTGCCGGATGCGAGAGCGGCTCGCGCCTCGCTTGCCGCATCCGCCTTCAGGCCGCGCCGTATCGCGGCCGCCAGACCTCCTTCGCCTGTTTCGCGAGATTGCGCAGTCGCCGCCGCCGGTGCAGCCTTGCCGCCGCCAGCGTCCGCACCAGCATTGGCGCGTGTCTCGACGATGTGTGCACACCGCGAAATCCACTCCTGGCACGAACGGTCGCGCCCGGTGAGGGCGCGGTATGCGCAGAACGCGCCCATCATGTCCCCAGCGAGCGGATTGATAATGCCGGCGGAGAGTCCGTTTACGAGCGCCATGGTGTAGAATGCGGCATTCAGCAGCGGCCGCGCCGGAAGACCGAACGATATGTTCGACACGCCGAGGCAAGTGCGGCACCCGAGTTCGCTTCTCACGAGACGCATCGCATCCAGTATCACGTTTGCGCTCTGCGCGTCCGCGCTGACCGCCAGGCACAGCACGTCCACTACGAACGATTCCGGCCCCAGGCCGACTTCTTTGCCATGCGCGAGTATTTTCCTCGCAATGGCCAAACGCCCCTCCGCAGTCGCGGGTATGCCGCTTTCGTCGAGCGTCAGGGCGACTGCAACGCCGCCGTACTTTGCTACTAACGGCAGAACAGCATCCATCGACTCCTTTTTGCCGTTCACTGAATTGACGAGCGCGACGCCGTTGTAGTGGCGCAGCGCCCGTTCGAGCGCAAC
>CAMZET010000080.1 GCA_947305825.1 uncultured Verrucomicrobiota bacterium | reverse complement strand
ACGCTCGCGCCCGACGCCGCGTGGCTCTTCCTCCAGGGCGTGGAGTCGCTGCCGCTGAGAATCGCTCGCCACAGCGAGAACGCCCTCGCCGTCGCCAAATGGCTCTCGGCGCATCCGAAGGTTGCCTGGGTCAAGTATCCTTCGCTCACGCAGCCGGAACTCGCCGCGAAATATCTGCCGAACGGCGCGGGCGGCGTTGTCGTCTTCGGCGTCAGGGGCGGAGCGGACGAGGCGCGCAGGGTCACGGACGCCGCGAACGGCGAGGTGTTCTCCATACTCGCCAACGTCGGCGACGCCAAGAGCCTCATCATCCATCCCGCTTCGACGACGCATTCGCAGCTCTCGGACGAAGATTTGCGCAAGGGCGGCGTCGCTCCGGAACTCATACGCCTCTCAATTGGCATCGAGCACATCGACGACATAATCGCCGCGCTCGACGAAGCGCTGGCCGCGATTTGAATGCGGCGCATCCCATCAACACATCAAATAACGACGAAAGGAAACGACATGAATAATACGTATCTGAAACTTGCGCTGCTGGGCGCAATAGCCGCCATCCACGACTTGCTGCTGGCGGGAGTTCCGCTAAACAACCTCCAGGGAACGGGAGGCATAGCCTTCAATCCGCTAGCCTACACCGCCGGACGGCAATGGGAATACGCTGTCGCAACCAATATCAGCGAGGTCGCGAGCGCACCCCAGTTTGGAACCTGGTACGTGAGACTGCCAGACGCCGACATCGACTGGTGGGCGGGATCTGCGGCGATTACGCTCCTCGATCGGTTGGAAATCGGCTACGGCTACAGCTACATCAACGCGCACAAGTACGGCGACAAATCGATAGAAACGCACAGCGTCGGCGCGAAACTGCGCGTTCTCGACGAAAACGCCTTCGATAGCGCATGGGTGCCGGCAGTCGCGATTGGCGGCGTCTGGAAATACACCGATTCGAAGACGGTAGATGCGCTGGGATTGGACGACAACGGCTTCGACGCCTATGTCGTCGCGACGAAACTTATTACGCAAACGCCACTGCCTGTGCTTCTCTCCGCCGGATTGCTCTATACCGATGAGGTCGTCTACGGCGTTGTCGGGCACGACAATGACCATTACGATACTGTCGCATTCGCCAATATCGACGTGCTGCCGGCGGAGAACATCGCAATAGGCCTTGAGTACAAGCAGGGTGCGCGCGTCGGCGACGGCATCCGCAACCACGACTACTACGACGGTCACGTCGCCTGGTTCGCGACGGAAAAACTTACGTTGGTGGCCGCGTATGCAAATACCGGCGACAAGGACAAGTTCTACCGCCGCGGATCGGCGAAGAACCTCGGTGTCGGCGACGGATTTGTACTCTCCATACAGTATCAGTTCTGACAAAAATGGTATAATATACCGCGAAAACAAGGAAAAGAAACATGAGCAGCACATCAAAAAGCATACTGGACAGAGTGGGCGGGACGCCGCTCGTCGAGATTTCCGGGAAGTTGAACAAGGGCGCGGCGCGCGTCTTGGCGAAGGTGGAATTCTTCAATCCGGGCGGGAGCGTGAAAGACCGCATCGCTCTCGCGATGGTGGAGGCGGCGGAGCGCGACGGCACACTAAAGCCCGGCGCAACGATAATCGAGCCTACGAGCGGCAACACAGGCGTGGGGCTCGCGCTTGTGTCGGCGGTGCGCGGCTACCACCTTATACTAACCATGCCGGAGACGATGAGCGTGGAGCGGCGGCGGCTCGCGGCCGCCTACGGAGCCGAAATCGTCCTGACGCCCGGTGTCGCGGGGATGAAGGGTGCAATCGAGAAGGCGAACGAGCTGCGCGACGCGACGCCGGGCGCCGTCATACTCCAGCAATTCGAGAACCCGGCGAATCCGGCGTACCACTACCGCGCAACTGGCCCGGAAATCTGGGAAGCGACAGGCGGCGACGTGGCGGCGTTCGTCGCGGGCGTCGGCACCGGCGGCACTATCACCGGCACCGGCAAATTCCTGAAGGAGAAGAACCCGGCCGTCAAAATCGTCGCGGTCGAACCTGACGCTTCACCCGTGCTCTCCGGCGGGCGCCCCGGCCCGCACAAAATCCAGGGCATCGGCGCCGGCTTCGTCCCGAAGGTGCTCGATACGTCGCTCATCGACGAAATCGCCGCCGTCAGCGCAGAGGACGCCGGCGAGACGGCGCGAGCCGCCGCCGCCAAGGACGGCCTCCTCGTCGGCATTTCCTCCGGCGCCGCCCTCTTCGCCGCCCTCGAACTCGCCAAACGCACGGAATACGCCGGAAAAACCATCGTCGTGCTCCTCCCGGACACCGGCGAACGATACCTCTCGACCTGGCTCTTCGATTGAGCGCATGACACTACAGCAACTCAAATACGCCGATGCCGTCGCCTCTTGCGGCGGCATCAGCGAGGCTGCGAGACGATTGTTCGTCTCGCAACCTGCGCTTACCGAATCCATACGCTCCCTGGAAGAGGAGCTTCGCATCGCAATTTTCACGCGCTCGAAGCGCGGCATCTCGACGACGCGCGAAGGCGACGAATTCCTCGCGTCCGCCAGGCAAATCCTGGACGACGCAGCGCGAATAACCGAAAAATACACCGGCAAGGCCGTGCGCAGACCGCAATTCGCCGTCTCGTGCCAGCATTACGCCTTCGCCGTCGAGGCGTTCATGGAAGTAGTGAAAGCCAACGGAGCCGACTCGTACGACTTCACCCTGCGCGAAACGGCAACGAGCGAAATAATCGACGACGTCGCGCGACACAAGAGCGAAATCGGCGTCCTCTACCTATCCCGGCGCAACGAGCGAGCCATCTCCCAAATACTGAAAAAGGAGGAACTCTCCTTCGAGGAGCTTTTCGTGTCGCGTCCCCACGTCTTCATCGCGCGCACTCATCCGCTTGCCAATGCCAGCGGCGGCATCGCACCTGTAGAACTCGACCCGTACCCGTTCATCTCGTTCGAGCAAGGCGCAGAAAACGCCCTGTATTTCGCGGAAGAAGTCATGCCTGCGATCGACCGCAAGAAGAACATCCGCGTAAGAGACCGCGCCACAATGACCAACCTTATAATTGGGCTCAACGGCTATACGGTGGCTTCCGGCGCATTGTCGAAGGAACTCAACGGTCCGGACGTGATAGCCGTGCCGCTGGCGCTCGACGACGAAATCCGGGTAGGTCTGGTGACACGCAAGGGACTCGCCCTCTCGCGCGAGGGTGCAGCATTCCGGGAAGCGATACTGCGCCGGTGCGGACGCTGCGGCTAATTCAGGACTTCGGCCGAGAAAGAAGACGGGAGCGCGACGGTAGCGGCGGCGGCGGAAAAACCCGCCCCGAAGGCGGCCAGAAGCGCTCTTCCCGGGCGTCCTGCGAGCGCTAGCGTCGCCGGCACCGAAGAAGAGCCGGGATTTGCGAAATCCGCTTCCGGCGCGAGCAGTTTCCCTTCAAGCCCAAGCGATTTCGCCAGACGCCTAACCATGTATAGGTTGGCTCGGTGCGGCACGAACATGTCAAACTCCGCGCCGAACGGGCGCAAGAAACGCGCCACGTCGGATGCTACGAACGAAAAGACCTTGAAACCGTCCATTTTTACCGGGCCGGTTTCCGGGCAGTCGAGCGCCTCGGAATAGGAAGAGAGGAAATCGAACGAAGAGCGCGCGGCAGGGTTATGCGAAACAATGGCGGCGGCGGCGGCATCGTCCATGACGAACGAAGTGCCCTGGTCGGCGGCGTCCAGGAAGCGCGACTGGAGGTCGGCATCGACTACAAGGGTCTTGCCGTGCAGGTCGGCGGCGAGGCGCGAGGCGAAATAGACGGCGTACGGAAACGCGCTGCAGGCGAGCTGCAGGTCGAACGCGGCGGTAGAAGGAGGCAGACCGAGAGCCGAAGCAATCTTTACGGAAAGCGCGGGAAAGCGGTACTCGCCGGAAAAAGAGGCGAACACGACGGCCTTTATGTCGGCGCGCGGGTAAGGTGCGCAGGCGCGTTCGGCTGCAGGCATGGCGAAGTCGAAAAGCGAAACGCCCGGAGATGCCAGACGGCGGCGGCGGAAGCCCGTCGCCTGCGCCACGGGGCCAGGCGGATTGTCTAGGGCGTTGTCGCCGAAGCGCACGGCCACGCGCTCTATCACAGCCTCGCCGGTCTCGATCATGCCTTGCCCAGCAAGTCGGAGAGTTCCGGAAGCCTGCGCTGCATCCAGGCGCGGCACGCGAGAAAAATCTCCTTAGCCGTCGCTTCCGGCGGAAGCGCGTCCGGCACCGCCGCATATTCGTCCAGGTCCGCGCGCGTCAGGCACGAGAGGACCTTCGACATGACGCCTATGTAGGTCGCGCTCATTGAAAGCGTATCGACGCCGATTGCCGCCCAATACGTTCCGACAATCGGGTCTGCGGCAGACTCGCCGCACACGGAAATCGGAATGCCGCGCGACTTGGCCGCCGCCACGCTCATGCGCATCAGGCGCAGCACGGCGCGGTTCATCGGCTGGTAGAGGTAGGCGACCGCGTCGTTGCCGCGATCCGCAGCCATCGTGTACTGCACGAGGTCGTTCGTCCCCACGGAAAAGAAATCAACCTGTCCGGAGAGCTCCTCGGCGCAGAGTGCCGCCGACGGCACCTCAATCATCGCCCCTACGGGAATATCGGCGGCAAACGGGATGCCCTCGCTGCGCAGTTCCACCTTTACCCTCTCCAATATGTCACGGGCCGCGCGGAGCTCCTCTATGCAGCTCACCATCGGGTACATTATGCGTACGCGCCCTTCGGACGACGCCCGCAGTATCGCCCGCAGCTGCCGGCGGAACACGTCGCGGTGCGACAGAAGATAGCGTATCGAACGGTTGCCCAGGAACGGGTTGTTTTCCTTCGCCGAAACGCCGTCCACGAGCTTGTCGCCGCCGATGTCGAGGACGCGGATTGTAATCGTGGCGTCCGGGCCGAGCGTGGAAGCAAAGCGCACGGCTGCGGAATAGTCGGCGTATTGCTCGTCCTCTGTGGGCTCCATCTGGCGGTTGAGCCAGAGGAATTCGGAGCGGTAGAGGCCGATGCCGCGAGCGCCCTTCTCGCGGAATGCGTCGAACGGCACGCCGGGATGGACGTTGGCGTAGATTTTGACGTCGCCGCCGTCCTTTAGCGTACCGGCGGGCGGCGCATCGCCGGAAAAACCGGTGAGCGAACGCTCGCGACGCATCTGGTCCTCGAACGCCGTACGCGCCGCGATATCCGGATTGAGCGTCAAAGTGCCGGCCGAGCCGTCCAGCAGCACGGTCTCGCCAGGCGTCACGCGGTGCGTAATATCGACAAGCCCGGTGACGGCTGGGATGGAAAGAGCCCTCGCCAGCAGAGCGACATGGCTGGTAGTGGAGCCGCCGTTTGTCGCGAAACCGAGCACGTTCTCGCGAGGCAGCTGCACCGTCTCCGAAGGCGTGAGGTCGTCGGCTATGACGATTGACGGGGATTTGAGTTCGAGATGGGGCTGGCGCTTGTCGCCGATGAGCGATTTCAGCAGGCGGCGCTCGACGTCGTCCAGGTCGCGGACGCGCTCGCGGAAATACGAGTCGTTCATCTTCTCGAACTGCGAGCGGTGCATCGCGAAGACGCGCTTGACGGCCGCCTCGGCGTTCATGCGCTCTTCCTTCACCTTCTTCTCGATTTCATCGATGAGGAAGGCGTCCTCGAGAATCATCAGATGGCATTCGAAGACGCGCAGGTCCTGGCGGCCTGTGCGCTCGCGCAGCGCGGCAATCATGCCGTCCAAGTCGCGCTTGATTTCCTCGATGGAACCGTCGAGGCGGCGCAGTTCCGCGTCTTCCGCGCCCTGCTCGACGATGTATTCCGGCACCGGGATGTCGCCGTCTCCTCGGTAGACGAAGACCGGCCCGCACGCGAGACCGCGCGCGGTGGGCAGCCCGGCAACCAAAGTCATCGGTGCGCTACTGCTCATCCGGGATGTCGAACTTGCGCGCGACGAGCGCCTCGAGCTCGTCGAGCACCTCCTCGGCCTCTGGGCCCGTGGCGGTCACCTTGAGCACCGCGCCGCACGTCGCCTCAAGCGTCATGAGCGCCATGATGGACTTGCCGGCCACGACGTTGCCGTCTTTCTCGACTTCCACTTCCGCGTCGTAGCGGCTGGCGGTCTTTGCGAAGAGGCCTGCAGGCCTGACATGCATCCCGTACTTGTTCAGGAGCTTGAACTCCCTGGTGATTGACTGTTCTGCCATTGGCTTGTATCCTTCTCGTGTGGTTAGATGGTTGAAATCAAATTGGGGAGCTGCGTGCCGTCGGCGCGGCTGCGCAAGCGCATCGACAACTGCGCGGCCGGGTCGCGCCCGGACAAAATCAGCTTGTACTGCTGCGCCGCCGTCTCGACCAGATTGACAAGGTCTCGTCCTTCGGACACCGGTATTATGATGTTGGGCACCTTGACGCCGAGTATCTCGCGGGAATGGCGCATCTGCCCGATGCGGTCAACTTCGCTGCGTATTTCCTCGAAGCTCTTGAGCGTGATTACGAGCTGGAGGCGCTTTTCGCCGCGCACCGCATCGACGCCGAAAATGCTTGGCACGTGGATTATGCCGATGCCGCGTATTTCCATGAA
>CAMZET010000079.1 GCA_947305825.1 uncultured Verrucomicrobiota bacterium | reverse complement strand
TTATACCAAAAACTCGGCTACTGTATCAATTTTACTGTATCAATGAGCTCTGACCCTTCATTCCCTTTCGGCTATTGGTTTCGTTGTTCTTTAGAACCTTCCAATCACTTCACTCCTGTGGCCGCTGTTATGGGCTGGTAGTCGTTTGTGAGAATCGTGTCGCAGCCCATTTCGAAAAAGCGCTTTGCCTCTTCAGGGTCGTCGGACCAGAAGACGTTTATGCGCAAGCCCGCCGCTTTCGCCTTGTCGACCAGCGCCTTGTCGAAATAAGGCTTGCAGAGCTGCACCATTTGGCACTTGTGCTTGAGAGCCCTGTCGACAATGTCCGGCGAAGACTTGTTGTCGAGCCCGGCATTGCCCATGCAGCGCGGGATGTCAGGGGCGAGGCGCGCGAACTGGTCCTGCACAGCTCCGTTTGAAGTCATGAAATAGACATGTTTGCGCGCATCGTATGCGTCGATGAGGCGTATCACCTTCTTTGCAAGCTCCTCGTCCCAAGCGCGGCCAAGGTCTTTCAGGTGGATGTTCATTATGACATGCTGAGAGAATTTGGCGAGGATGTCCTCAAACTTGACGATCCGCGTCCCCCTGAAATGACGACCCGTTTTCACGCCGAAATCGAACTGCTGGAGTTCTGCCAATGTGTGGTCGAACACGCGCCCCGCGCCGTTGGAAACGCGCTCCAGAGTGACATCGTGGACTGAGACTATTTCGCCGTCTTTCGTCCACAGGAGATCGAACTCTATTTCCTGCGCCCCGAGCGCAACGGCCGCGCCGAATGCCGCCATGCCGTTCTCCGGCGCGATTGTCGAGAAGCCCCGATGCGCGCAGAGCCGTTTCGCCGGCGCGTTTTCGAATCCGGGGATGACCGCGCTTCCGGCGGGGCGATACTGCCACGGGCGTCGTCCCGCTTCGACGTACTCGGAAGGAAGCCCGGGTGGATTGCCGAATCCCATGGGCTTGAGAAATTTCTTCTTCGGATCGAACTTCGCCGTCAGCATGCCCGTGCGGTTGTACATGTTTCCGAGCATCTCGCCGGACGGCGCGACGATCATAGAACAACCGCCCACTTTTGCCTCTTCGCCCATTGAGACCGAAGAGCGCACGAGATACGCGCCTGTATTGTAGGCGACGAATCTGCCGATCGTCTCAATGACGCTGTGCGGATCGCTCCGTTGGTGAGAGCATCCGATTATCACATCCGGCTTGTAGCGGGCGATATTGGCGAACGCTTCATAGAAGTAGAAATCGTAGCACGTCAGGAAGGCGTACCTTACGCCGTCGATCTCCAAGATCTCCGGCTCGCTCCATTCCCACATGTAGGAAGAATCGTATTGCATTCTCCTCCATTCGCCGGCGGTAAGATGTCGCTTGTCGTATTTGCCTGCAAGGGAACCGTCTCTGGCGAATGCAAACGTCGTGTTGCGCGGCGCCTCGCCACGCGAAAAATCAAGCGCATTCACGAAGACCGCTGCGTTGCATCTCTTTGCCGTCTCCGAGCATGCGGCGAGCAGCTTCGGTCCGAATTTCCTTGCGGCTCCGAAGGCCTCTTCCTTCGTCTTCATTCTCGCTTGACGGTCGCTCGCCTCGGGGAGGACAATCACATCCAGATCGTCACCGCATTTTGCGAGAGCGTCAAGTTCCCACTCGACGCATTCTTCCACCTTCGCAGCATCCATCGGATAGGGCGTCTGAATGACGGCAAACTTCAATTCCTTCGCCCGTGCACTTCCGGCAAATGCCGAAAGTGCAATGGCTGCCGCGCAAAAACCTGCTGTCGACTTCATTTCGCGTCCTCCGTCATTATCTCCTGAGCCGGGCCCCCAGCGGAAGCCGAGGCGTCCATGCTGTCTTCGGCGCAAGCGTGAATGGTGTGGTTCCAAGGCATCTGACGTCGGGATGCTGGATGTTTGAGTCCGGTCTGAGCCAGAAAATGGCCGATTCGACACCTGGGTCGCGCGAAGCGATTCCGAAACGCGAACCGTCCGAAAGCATCCAGTAGTTCTCCACCGGCCCTTTCCACAAATCCGGCACCACCTCGTGGTCGATCTCCGGCTTTTCTTCGGCGGCGAACGGTCTCATCATCAGATGGCGAACGTCTATGGGGTTTTCGCCGATGTTTTCGAGCTTGACGATTTCGGCGAGTATTTCTTCTTCGCCCGGCGCAAGCGAAAGCCGTGTCGTTATCGCTACGAACGGTCTGCCGCCACCTCCCTCCGCGCGTATGGTCGCAGAGACGATGCCAGTCCCTGCGTCGCGTGAAAAATCGACTTCTGTGACGCGCGTCATGCCGGTCCAGCGCATCGCACCGTCCTTCCGGTGTTCCAGCATCGCGCTCCAGCGCCCCGCCGGACGTCCGCCGAAGGCGATTTCGTCCGCCATCAGTCCGGAACCGATGCGGCCGGAAATCCGCACCTTTCCGTTGTCAAGCGTCCATTGTCCATTTGATGCAGGCGGAATGAAGTTCACCGCGTTCGGACCTTCGGCGGCCTGCGGTTTTCTTGCGAAGTAACGTTCGCGCTCGGAAGCTGAAACAGTCTTTTTCTCGCAGAGATCGGGACGAGGTCTGATGATCGCATCCTCGCAGGAAGTCCCTTCGCGATGGATTTTCACGGCCTTCGCATGCGTCCTGGCAAACATCTCGACGAGTTTTTCGTAAGGTTCGTTGTGCAGATTGACGAGTCCGTAGTTGCTGTTTTCGTGAAAATCCTTGTTGAATCCGAGCGGAGGATCGTCCTGCCACATGAAATAGTCGTGTCCGATCATGAACGGGAGCGCCAGCACCGTCTTGAGGAGCATCTCCGAAGCGACAGCTCTTTCGTCCTGGGTTTTGAAGCGCTGACCGCCGCCATATGTGCAGGGAAGGCCGGAATCGAGCGCAGGGAAGCTCCATTCAGTCATCAGAATCGGCTTCCCGCCCGTCATTTCGTGGAATTGGCGCAACGAATCCGCAAGCGGCGGCTCTGCGCGTCTGGCCAGCACGACTCCCCTGTCCAGATCCGCCCAGGGATAGACGTTCACGCTGACGATGTCGCAATGGCGGCCGCAGGCGGAGAGAATCTCGCGAGGGTAGCCTAGACCCGCGAAGCGGCATCCGAGAATCATATGGTTTGGGTCAGCCTTGCGAATTGCGGAGCACATGGCCGAAAAGTAGCGTTCAGCCACCAGTGCGACGAACTCGCGCTTGAGCGCGGGATCGATGCCGTTTTGCGCGTTCTTTGCCGTCCGCCATTCCTCGAGCGCCTTCCTCGCGCTGTGTTCCGGCGGGAGCGCGGCGACCAGATCGTATAGCCCGGTGTCGCGTTCGTTGTTGCCGCGCCATGCGAGTTCGTTGTCGATGAAATAGCCGACGAGCCATGGGTCGTCCCTGTGCGGGGCGCAGCGTTTGAGCGCAAGTTCCGCGCACCTTTCTGCAAACTTCGGATGGAACACGTTGGGGAATTGCGTCCCCGGGGCGTTGCGGGATTTCGCGATCCACCGCTCCGGGTCGCCGCCTCTGCAGAAATGGTTCGAGAAATACAGCGCCTCCGAACCGTTTGCGTGCGCTAAAGAACGATGCTCGAGCTCGGGCGAGGCGCCGACGGCGAGAAAGTTGAAGCCCCAGCTTTTCAGCCGTTCGTCCGTTTCTTTCGCCCAGGCGTCGATGTTCGGATAGTTTTCGCGCACGAACTTCCCGTATGGCGAGCAGCCTGCCTTCTCGGAATACATGCCTTTCGCCCAGCACCAATCGACGCCGCACAGAAGCAGCCCGCGCCCTGCCGGATCCACAATCCAATCTCGCCCGTCGATTCGCTCCGTGTGGAAAAAGCCCGTGGCCTTGCCGACCACGTCCGTCGGCGTTTCCACGGGACGGTAGGACGGCCGGGCGGATTCAGCCGCCGCCTCGGCGATGAACGCGGCGAACAGCGCCATTGAGACCGTCAGGCATTTTGCCGCAATCTTCATTGGATTTCTCCGTCCTTTCCCGTATTGATGTCTTGTCTGCATATTGTACCAGAATAAAGCGCTGTTGTGATGTTTGCGAAAACGCGCCGAAACGAATTCATGGCTTTCTCCTGTTGGCCTTGCGCCAAGCGAGAAGAGAGCATCCGAAGCGGCGCCGGAAGAGTTTTGCGAGAGTGGAATTGTCGTTGAAACCGCAGAAATCGGCAATCGCGCCAATCGGAGTGTCGGTTTCGGCCAGAAGTCGGCAGACGTGTTCAAGGCGCACGTGAAGGATTTCGTCGAGGACGCCGTGGCCCATTGCTTCGCGAAAACGCATCTCGAAGAGCCGGCGCGACCCTATTATCCCTGCCATCGCATCGCGCGCCGTCAACCCGTTCAAAGCCTCGCGCCGTATCTTTTCAACAACCTGGAGTATGCGCGGCTCGTAGCGGCGTCCGTAGCCGAGCGTGGATTCACGCCTGACCGGCATCATCGGACCGAATAACTCCGGCCCGGTTTTTTTGCGTCTGCCTCGCACCATCAGCTCGTCCAGGGCCTTTGCGGCCCGGTATCCGGCCAGTTCGAAATCGATCTGGATGCTCGACAGTTTCGTGGTGGCGGTTTCGCAGATCGCCTCGATGTTGTCAACGCCTGTCAGCGTTATCTCCGAAGGGATTTTGCGTCCGCAGCGTCTGCAGGCCGCCACGACTTCTGATGCTGTCACGTCGTTTGCCGCGAAAATCGCCGTTTTCGCCGGAAGTGCCGCGACCCACTGCGCGAGACGCCATGCGCGCGCTTCGTCTGATTCCGTCCGTCGCCTGAATACGGCACAGGGCTTCCCGGATTCTTCGGCGATTGTCCGAAAGGTCTTTTCCCGGGTTGTCGACCATGGGCGCCTGTTGCGGTATCCGACAACCGCATAGGCGCTCGGAAGGTTCACCGAAAGCTCATGGAACGCCAGTCGCACCGTCGCAGCATTGTCGTGGATGATCTTCGTCGCCTTGGAGCCGTAGAGCGAAGGCTGGCAATCGAGGTAGACCGTCGGAATCTTGCCGAAAAGACTGGGCGGAAGGTCGTCGTGCGCCGCAGAGCACTCGACGATGCAGCCTGCCGGATTCAGGCGCGAAAGCACTCCCGCGAGCGATTTCGGGCGTGACATCTCTTCCGAAATCGGAATTATGCGCCAGGCGAGCTTGTGGGCATAGCGGTTTATCCCGGACAGTTTCAGCGCCTGAACCCACTCGCCTTTCCACATGTCGACATAGAGAACGGTCTTTGTCTTCATTGACCCTCCGCACGCTTGCCGAGTTGCAGGCACACAAGCGCCCAGAAGCACGAGACGAAGCCAAGCACCTGTATCTGAAGATCCTGGTCGAAGGCGTAGACCGCCGCGACTGCGGGAATCCAAATCACCCAGTTGGAAATGAGATTCGGCACGTAGACCCTGCGAAGGTATCCTCTGCGGCATGTCGCGACGGCTTTTCGGACGGAAAAACCGCTCGCCATCCACAGGAAGAAGAACGATGTCGCGGGGATGCTCGCAAGCGGCGCGAACACGAACTCGTCGAAGGCCGTCTTGAAGAGGAGCGTTGCGACGTCGTGTCCACTGCCGAACATCGCCGTCTGGAAAGCGTAGAACCAACGGTAGACGATTCCCCAGCTCCCGCACCAGATCGACTGCAGAAAGCATTTGAGCAGAGGGTGTTCCGTTTTTATCTCGCCGACGAAACGGAGGAACAACGCAGGCAGCACGCCGCAAAAGACGAACTGCGTGGCAAATGCAGCCTTCCAGCCATTGTGCTCCTGCCATTCACGGATGGGCGCAAGCGCATGCGCGACGGCCGGGATATTCCAGTAGGCGACGGCGAGCGCCGTCACCACGCCCCACAAGGCGACCATCGGAACGCGGTTTGCCTTGATTGATCCCAGCGCAATCTGCAGCGGCGTTCCGGTGTTCCCTGTCTTTTCCGCTTTCATTCCCGCTGCGCCTCGCGGCAGAGCGTCAGTCGAGCGTCAACGCTACGCGGATGCCCCTGTCCTGTCCAGCCTGATCCCCTTTAAGCTGGAACGCGGCGCGGTGGCGGAACGGTCCACGCTGGAAACTGCCGCCTTTCAAGGGATGGCTGTCCTTTTCCGTAGCTGGCGTTGGCGTTTCCACATACGGGTTGGAGTTGTTTCCGCTGAACTGGTCGAGGCATATTTCCCACACGTTGCCGTGCATGTCGTAGAGTCCCCAGGAGTTCGGCCTGTAGGTGCCGACGAGAGCCGTGCCGCACGTCGTGTCAACATTCTCGCTCGTCGTGGCGAGCGTGCCGGCCTCCGCAGAGTATGTCCCCATTGCGTTGTTGTAGGCGTTGCGGGCGATCTCGTTGAAGGCGACGTCTTCGTAGTCTTTGTTGTTGCCCGCGCCGTTCAGCGACGACGAGATAGGGGTGCCGTCGCCCCACTTGTAGTCCCCGTTGCCTGCGCGGCACGCGTATTCCCACTGCGCGGCACCGGGAAGGTCGAAGGCGAAGGCGTCGCTGAACTTCGCGCGGAGTTTCCCGAGGAACGATTCGTTTGCAGGCGCGGCGGAAGTGGCGTTGTCGCGAATCTGCTCGTATGTGATGTTCTCGACGGGACGGGCCGCCTTGCAGGCGTCGTTCTTGTGGTAGGAGGGCCATGCGGACATGAT
>CAMZET010000078.1 GCA_947305825.1 uncultured Verrucomicrobiota bacterium | reverse complement strand
GCTTTGTCAATTAGCCGTCGCCGGAGCGCCGTCGGCGTAGACATACCAGTTGGAGACTTCCGGCGGGAGGAGCTTGCGCAGTGCGAAGACCTCCGAAACGGGAGTGTCGCGCGGCGCGAAGACGAGGCACGTGTCGGTCAAGGGCCACTTGGCGCCTATGTCGGCGAAAGCAACGTTCTCGTGCACGACGAGGAGAGGGTCCGGCGACTGCGTGTTTGTCGTCCAGTCCTCTTCGACGACGGTCAGGCGCGGCGGCAAGCCGCTCCCGAGGCGTATTTCGTATGGCTGTGTAAGGCGCTCCGTTCTGTCACGCCACTTTTCTAGCGGACGGAAAGCGCTGTAGAAGAACTGTCCCTGTGCGAATCCGTTGAACTTCACGCGCGGGGAGTCGAGCATCTGGAGCGCGGCGGCGGCGGCCGAGGCTTCGCCCACCGTCATTTCCGGCGCGAACGAGACGGTGACGTCCAGCTCTCGCGCGGCGCTTCTTTCGCGGAGCGCGGCGATCGCGTCGCGTATGCCGCCGGGCTTCAGCGCGAGTTCTACGTGCTCGGTTCCGGCTTTGCCGTCCCAGCGGACGGTGAAGCGGCGTCTTTCGCCGCGAGGGAGATCGAGGGCCGGGCGGAATCTCCCGTAAGTCGCGCCCTGCGCCAGGGAGTCGTCGAACTGCATCAGGGACTGCCCGCAGTCGTAGAGCGCAAAGACAGCCAAGGGCATGTTGGTGGCGGCGTGCGGCGCACCGTCGGATGAGCGCGACCCGCCGGTGAATACGACCGGGGCTTTCGGTTCGCCGCGCGTCTCGGCGATGAAATCCCACAAATCAGGCTCGAACACCACCTTCTCGCCGACCGGCCAGAAGCGGCAGTCGCGGTAGGAAACCGGGCGGCCGCGCGGAATGCCCGCTTCATCGAACGCCGCCGCCAACTCGGCCACCGAATCGACAAGAAGGAACATCGTCTCGTAGTCGTGGTCGGACCCCGGCCCCGCCAGGAAGAACTCGACCGTCGCGTCCTGGCCGCAGCCGGTAGCCACAGCATCGAAGGAAACGGCGCGCGCCGCCTTGTCCACCGCGATTGTCGAAGCGGCGGCAGAAACGGCGAACCCGGCGGCGCATACCGCCGCCGCCAACCGCGAAATCGCTTTGCTTTCCATGCCCGTGCCTCCTTTCCTCGTCAGGCTTTCAGGCTTTGCACGGCACGGCGGAACCCTTCAGCAGAACGCGAGATTATCGCTTCGTCCACGCTGCACGAAAGCCGCACGTAACCGGCGAAACCGAACCCCCTTCCAGGCACGACAAGTATGCGTTCGCGGAGGAGCGCATCGACGAAGAGCGTGTCGTCCGGCACCGGTGATTTCGCGAAAAAGTAGAACGCGCCCTTGGGCATTTCGAATTCCACGCCGGCGTCGCGGAGGACTTTGGCCATGAGACGGCGGCGGCGGTCGTATATTTCAAGGTCGACCGTCTCGTCCTTGAGCGCGGCAGCCAGGCGCTGGCCGATTACGGGTGCATTGACGAAGCCGAGCGTTCTGTTGGTGAGCGTGACGGCGGCGACGAGCGTCGCGACGTCAGGCATGGCAGGGTTCGCCAGGAAGTAGCCGACACGTTCGCCCGCGAGCGACAGCGTCTTGGAAAACGACCCGAACACGAGAGCCCATTTGGAAATCGGGAGCATGGCCGGCACCTCCGCACCGTCGTAGGCGAAGGCACGGTACGGCTCGTCGGAAAGGATGAAAAGCGCTCGCGCCTCGCCGCCGGACGCCTCGCGCCGGGCGTTTTCAGCCTCCACCACCGCCGCCACCGCCTTCAAATCCTCTTCGCTGTAGATGCACCCGGTCGGATTGTTGGGCGAATTGAGGATTATCGCGCGAGTGCGCGGCGTTATCGCGGCAGCTATCGCGGGAACGTCCGGGCGGAACGACGGCGGCAGCGACGGCACGGGCTTGAGCACGCCGCCGAAGTGCCCGCAGTACGCCCCGTATTCGACAAAGTACGGCGCAGGCGTAATCACTTCGTCGCCAGGCTCTATCACCGCGCGAAAGAAAGCGACAAGCGCCCCTGCCGCGCCTACCGTCATCACCACATGCGAAGCATCGACTGCCGTCTTCTGCTGGGTGCCCAACAGTTCCGCCATCGCCGCGCGGACCTGCGGAATGCCCGCGTTCGGACAGTAGCCGAGCCCAAGGGGACGCACAGCCGCCTCCGAAAGCTCCTTAAGTACTTCTCGCGTCCGTCCCGGCGGCGGCACGTCCGGATTGCCGAGCGAAAAGTCGCATACGGCCTCTTCGCCGAACTCCTTCTTGAGTTCAAGCCCCTTCTCGAACATCCTGCGTATCCAGGAACTCGACGCCATCGAGTTGCGTATCTGATTTGTCACGGTCTGCATACTTGGTATTATACCAAATCTTCGTCTGCGGCGCATAGCACGGCATGGCAGTTCGGCTGATGCTGGCGCGACGGCAGCCTAGCCTACAGGAAGCGTCCCGTGACGGAGTCTGGGCAGTTGGCGATTTTTTCCGGCGGGCCTTCGCAGACGAGGCGGCCGCCGGACTCGCCTCCACCAGGTCCCAAATCCACAATCCAGTCGGCGCAGCGCATCACGTCCACGTTGTGCTCTATGACTATGACGGTGTTGCCCTGGTCGCGAAGGCGCAGCAACAGCGCCATGAGCTTGGCTATGTCGTCGAAATGCAGCCCTGTCGTCGGCTCGTCGAGGAGGTAGAGCGTTCTGCCGGTCGAGCGCCGCGAGAGTTCCGTGGCGAGCTTTATCCTCTGCGCCTCGCCGCCGGAAAGCGTCGTCGACGACTGCCCCAGCGCGATGTAGCCCAGCCCCACCTCGGCAAGCGTGCGCAGCTTGCGCGCCAGCGGCGGCACCTTGTCGAAAAACTCGCACGCCTCCGCCACGGTCATCTCCAGCACGTCCGCTATCGTCTTGCCACCGTACGTGACCTGGAGCGTCTCCTGGTTGAAGCGCCTGCCGCCGCACTGGTCGCACGTCACGTATACGTCCGGCAGGAAGGACATTTCGAGTTTCTTGACGCCGTCGCCGCAGCAGCTCTCGCAGCGTCCGCCCTTGACGTTGAAGGAGAAGCGGCCGGCGGTCCAGCCGCGCGCGCGGGCCGCCTCGGTCTTTGCGAAGAGTTCGCGGATGTCCGAGAAGAAGCCGACGTAAGTGGCTGGATTGGAGCGCGGAGTGCGCCCGATTGGCGACTGGTCGATTTCTACAATCTTGTCGAAGTTGTCGGCGCCGGAGATGGAGCGGTGGCGGCCCGGCACGGCTTTCGCGTGATAGAAGTCGCGCATGAGGGCGCGCTTGAGCGTCTCGTCCACTAGCGTAGATTTCCCCGAGCCGCTCACGCCCGTGACGACGGTGAAGGCGCCGACCGGGAAGCGGGCCGTGATGTTCTTGAGGTTGTGTTCGGAGGCGCCGCGCACGGTGAGGAATTTCGAGCCGGCCTTGACGGCTACGCGCTGCGGCGGCGCTATCGTCTTGCGCCTCGTCAGGTAGTCGGCCGTAAGCGACTTCGCCTTCAGCAGCCCGTCGTACGGGCCCTGGTACATTACCAGACCGCCCTCGCGCCCCGCTCCGGGCCCAAGGTCTACCACCCAGTCCGCGCTGCGCATCATCTCTTCGTCGTGCTCCACGACGACGACGGTGTTGCCGCGGTCGCGCAAGTCCTTCAAAGTCCCGATGAGGCGCTCGTTGTCGCGCGGATGCAACCCGATTGTCGGCTCGTCCAGCACATACAGCACTCCCGTCAGGCCCGAGCCGATTTGCGTCGCCAGGCGGATGCGCTGCATTTCGCCGCCGGAAAGCGTCGCCGACGGGCGGTCGAGCGTCAGGTAGTCCAGCCCGACGTCGAGAAGGAACTGCAGACGGCGCACAATCTCGCGGACGACCTCGCGGACCGGCTCGAACTCGCCACCCGCCAGCGTCTTGAAGAACGCCAGCGCGTCCGTCACGCTCAGCGACATTGCCTCGACTATAGTCTTGCCAGCCACCGTTGCCGCGCGGGACTCTGGACGCAGCCGCGCCCCGCGGCACTCCGGACACGTGCGGTAGTTCTGGTACGCCTCGTATTTCTGGCGCACCTCGTCGTCCTCCGCCTCATCGAGCTTGCGCTGCAACGCCGCGAGAACCCCCTCGAAAGGACGGTCTACGCGCCGCCATTCCAGGCGCAGGTTGTCCTTGAAGCCGTGCATGAGGCCGTGGCGGAAAGCCGCCGGCAGTTCCTTGTAGGGAGTGCGGAGGCTTACGCGGTATTGGGCTGCGATGCGAGCGAGCAATTCCTTGTGGTAGAGAATGGCCATCTGCCCGCCAAGCCGCCGCCAGGGATGTATCGCCTCCTCCAGCGGAAGCGTCTTGTCCGGCACGACAAGCTCCTCGTCGAAATAGTAGAGCTGGCCGAGACCGGCGCAGACCGGGCAGGCGCCGAACGGAGAGTTGAAGGAGAACGAACGCGGCTTGAGCTCGTCGAAGGATATGCCGCAGTCCACGCAGGCGTTGAGCTCGCTGAAAGTCCGCTCTTCGCCGTCGCGCTCTAGATACAGAATCCCCTTGCCCGTCTTGAGGGCCAGTTCAACGGAATCGGTGAGGCGCGTGACATCCGCCGGCAGCGTCAAGCGGTCTACGACGACGTCGATGTTGTGGGCGCGCTTCTTGTCGAGTGCAGGGATTTCGTCGATGTCGAACGTTTGGCCGTCGACGCGGACGCGAGCGAAGCCCGCCCGCCGCAGGTCGGCGAACGTCTCCTCGTGCCGTCCCTTCTTCCCTTTTGCCACGGGTGCGTAGATTATCGCCCTCCCGCCGCCGAGAGACTGCACCGCATTCACTATCTGCTCGGCAGACTGCCGCGTCACCTCCTTGCCGCAGTGCGGGCAGTGCGCCTTCGCCACCGACCCGTACAGCAGACGCAGGTAGTCGTGTATCTCCGTCACCGTCGCGACAATCGAACGCGGATTGCCGCCAGTGGTGTGCTGCTCTATCGAAATCGCCGGCGAGAGCCCTTCTATCTTGTCGACCTCCGGCTTCTGCATCCTGTCCAGAAACTGCCGCGCATACGCCGAAAGCGACTCCACGTAGCGCCTCTGCCCTTCCGCGTAAAGCGTGTCGAAGGCAAGCGACGACTTGCCCGAACCCGAAAGCCCTGTCACCACCGCGAGCGAATTGCGCGGTATAGTCACGTCTATCCCGCGCAGATTGTGCATCCTCGCGTTCTTTATGTATATGTCCGAACCCATGAATAGATATTCTACCATATTTTCCCGCAGTGCGCAGAAGACCGAATAGGGGAGAAACCCGAATGCGGAGAGGAACTTGCAGGATGACTAAACTGCAAGGACACCATTCTTGCAGTCATGCTACTTCTTGAAGGCTCCTGACCGGGAAGCGCCCGGCCGAAAAAGAATCCCCCGAAGCGGCGCGCGGCGAGTAAGCCGGATTCTGTTCCCCGTCGCCGAAGCGGCAGGTCCGGTCATTCATCTAAGCAATCTACCCGAAGTCTAATGCGCACCGTTAGGCACACAGCCGGAGGGGCCCCCCGTTCGACTTCCTATTCGATCTTGCTCCGAGGAGGGCTTGCCTTGCGGAGGCGCTCTCGCGCACATCCCGGTGGGCCCTTACCCCGCCTTTTCACCATCGCCGCGCCCTTGCGGGCGGCGGCAGTCTCGTTTTCTGTGGCGCTTTCCGTTGCGCGGCTCGTCGCCGCGCCCTCCGCCCTTGACGAGCGGATCCTCTGCCCTGCGGAGTCCGGACTTTCCTCGGCCTTTTGGCCGCGACCGGTCACACGCGCGCCGCTTCAGGAGAAATCGTCAGAGGCCCGCGTCAATCGCGGTAAAGCATGCGCCCGCACATCGTGCAGGCCACGACGGCCTGCGGCCGCCCGGCTTCGCCGTTGCGCATGTTCGCGTCCACGAGCTGGCTCACGCTCGGCGGCTGCACCAGATGGCATCCGTCGCAGACGCCGGATTGCGTAAGCGGCACCACCACCGGCCAGCGCTTCGTGCGCAGGCGCTCGTAATACAGACGCGCGCGGCTGTCGGTCACCGCCGCGACCTTCTCCGCGCGCTCCTTCATCGCCTCTTCAAGCTCCGCTTTCACCGCCGCCAGACGCTCGTCGAGCTCCGCGCATATCGCGTCCACGCTCGCTTTCAGCGCCTCGTACTTCTGCGACGCCTCGTCTATCTGGCTCCTGGCCGACGGCAAATCGTCCATTGCCGAAATCGCCAGGTTCTCCGTCGCCTCCAAATCGTGCGACACGAGGTCGATTTGCATCGAATACTGGGAATATTCCTTGTTGCTCGTCAGGCCCGACTGCACCGTCTTGAGCTGCTGGATTTTCTCGCGCAGCGCCTCGGCGTCCGCTTCGTATCCTTTGACTCTCTGGGTGACCATTTCCTGGTTCGCCTTGGCAGCGCTCAAATCCGCGCTCACGCCTGAGAGGCGCGCCGTCTCCAAAGCCTTGCGCCTAGGCAAATCCTTCAATTCATGCTCCAAGTCGCGTATCCGACCATCCACGTCCTGCAATTCGATCAACGATTGGATAACGGTCACCTTTAGAATCCTTTCTGGGGCAGGAGACGGGACTCGAACCCGCAACCCACAGAATCACAATC
>CAMZET010000077.1 GCA_947305825.1 uncultured Verrucomicrobiota bacterium | reverse complement strand
GCGTCAATCGCTTCCTTCCACATGTGGAACGGACGCCTCGTCCGTTCCCCCTGGAACGAGCGTGATCAAGTTTCTCGATCGAAATTGCGAAATAGAGAAGCATTTGCGCAACCTGCCTCACTGGGAGCAGAAAGACGCTGCGATTTTCGTGACCTTTCGCCTTGCCGATTCTCTGCCGGAGCCATTGCTTGCGCAGTTGCGCGAAGAACGGAATGTATGGACGAACGCTCATCCGGAACCTTGGGACGATGCGACACGACTCGAATACTACCGCTCCTTTGGCGGGAAATTGGATAAATGGCTGGACGCCGACCAGGGCGAATGCCTTTTGCTGCGCGACGAATGCCGTGAAGCAGTAATCAAAACGTTGATGCATGGACATGGTGTCGACTATTTTCTGTACGCTTACGCTGTTGCGGCGAACCATGTGCACGTTCTGCTGACGTTGCGCGATGGGCGCCAATTGAGCAAAATTGTCCAGGCATGGAAGGGTGTTTCAGCCAAGGACATCAATCGAATGCTTGGCAGGATCGGCAAATTATGGCAAGACGAGTACTTTGATCGCCTGATACGCCATGAAACGCATTTTGCGCGAGCGGTGAGGTATGTTGAGGGGCATTGCGGCGCTTGGGTCTCTGACGTCGCTAAAAGGGCAATCGAAGAATGGCGAGGGATTTTCGGGGAGGCGCTTGGCGCCGGGGGGAACGGACGAGGCGTCCGTTCCACATGTGTGGGAGCGCGTTTGGATGGTGAGGAGTCGCGAGTAAGCGGGAACGGACGAGGCGTCCGTTCCACATGTGTGGGAGCGCATTCCACATGTGGAACGGACGCCTCGTCCGTTCCCGTTGGTGCGAGGGAGAAGTGGCTTTACGAGCAGTTGAGGCGCGTGGGCGGTGGATGGATGAGCCAGGTCGTGCGTGAGTTCAAGACGACGGCCGCGACATTGAGGAAGATGGAGGCGGAGGGGCTTGTGACGATAGAGGCGGTTGCGCGGCGGCGGAGTCCGCTGGCGAACCGTGTGGTTTTGCCGTCGCGGCCGTTGGAACTGAATGGAGAGCAGCGGCAGGCGCTGGAAGCCATAGCGGCGGCTACGAAGCCGGTCGTGCTGCACGGGGTGACTGGGAGCGGCAAGACCGAGGTGTATCTCCAGGCGATAGGGCGCGAACTCGAGGCCGGGCGCGGCGCAATCGTGATGGTGCCGGAAATCGCGCTTACGCCGCAGACGGTGCAGCGCTTCGCGTCGCGTTTCGGCGACCGAGTGGCGGTTCTGCACTCTGCGCTGTCGGACGGCGAGCGCTACGATGAATGGCACCGCATCCGTTCCGGGGAGGCGCGCGTGGTGGTGGGGCCGCGCAGCGCCGTGTTCGCGCCCGTCGCTCGCCTCGGCCTCATCGTCGTGGACGAAGAGCACGAGGCGACATACAAGCAGGACAGCCTTCCGCGCTACCATGCGCGCGACGCGGCGGTCCTGCGGGCGGCGGTCGAAGGCGCGAAGGTGGTGCTCGGCTCGGCGACGCCGTCGCTCGAGACGTGGCGCAACGTGCAGACTGGCAAATACGCGGTCGCCACCATGACGAAGCGCGCGGGGCAGGGGTCGCTGCCGACGGTGCATATCGTGGATATGGCGGCGGCGCGCGGGGCCGGCGCGGGCGGCGGCGCCATCTTTTCGCGGGAACTCCTCGACGCCATGCGCACGCGTCTCGACCGAGGCGAACAGACCATCCTTTTCCTCAACAGGCGCGGCTATTCGCGCTCGGTGACGTGCGAATGCTGCGGGAACGCCGTCATGTGCCCGAATTGCTCGATGCCGTACACGTACCACAGCGCGGACCGGTGCCTGCGGTGCCACATCTGCGGGTCGTGGGCGGAGGTGCCGGAAAAGTGCCCGGTGTGCGGTCTGCGCTCGCTGACGTTCCAGGGGCTTGGAACGCAACGCGCAGAGGCGGCTCTGCGGAAGTGTTTCCCGTCCGCCAAGGTGCTGCGCATGGATGCCGATTCGACGTCGCGCCGCCACTCGCACGACGACATACTCTCCGCGTTCCGGCGCGGCGACGCCCAGATTCTCCTGGGCACGCAGATGATTGCCAAGGGGCTGGACTTCCCGAACGTCACGCTCGTGGGCGTCTTGAATGCGGACTCGTCGCTGAACATGCCGGACTTCCGTGCGGCGGAGCGGACGTACCAGCTCATAGCGCAGGTGTCGGGGCGCGCCGGACGCGCGGAGTTGCCGGGCGAAGTGTTCATACAGACGTATTCGCCGGACGAGCCGGCCATAGTGGCGGCGGCGCACGGCGACTTCGCCTCGTTCGCGAAGGAGGAACTCGCCGCCCGCAAGGCCGCATGCTTCCCGCCGTACTGCCGCCTCGCCGCCTTGAACCTGTCGTCGCGCGACCAGCGGCTGGTCGGCGAATGGGCGCAGATGTACGCGCAGTCTCTGGCCGCCTATGCGGCCGCCAACCCGTCGCTGCGGGCGGGCGAGGCGTATCCGAGCGCGCTGGAGAAGGCTGACGGCCGCTACAGGTGGCAGATTATCCTGCGGGCGAGCGCCGCCGCCACCATATCGGCCGCGTGGCGATGGCTGCAGGAAGTCCGCCCGCCCCCAAAAGAACTGCGCACGGCAATTGACATAGACGCCTATTCTTTAGTATAATTACTCCCAATCATCATTTCAGGACGAAGGCCATGAGTGAAAACAAACCGGAGAACAAACCGAACGAAGTGCACAAAATGCCCAAGAGCGGCCAGAGGTCGCTGCGGGCGAGTTATCTGGAGGAGCTTGAGCGGCGCGAGACGGAGGCGGCCGTCAAGGCGGAACGCCTCGGCGTCGGCGACTTTTTCGTAGGCGTTGCGCTCGCGGTAGCGGTGTTTCTGCTGCAGTGGCTATGGGCGTATCCGGGAATCCACCCGACATTCTGGGACTCTGCGGCCGTCGCGGCCGGGGTGCGTCCGCCGACCTCCGTCGTGCCGGGCTACTCGATAGCGATTTCGTCGGTAATCTATAATGCTATCGGGATAGCGGCGGGCGACGTGGTGCTGCGCTTCGTCGGGCACGCCTTCCTGGCGCTCTCGGCGTTTTTCGTATATCTGTTCATGCGCGAAGTGCTGACCTTCGTGATGCGTTCGCGGCCGCAGATGTCGCCGCGCCGGCGGCTCGTGATGATGATGGCCTCGCTCATCGGCGCGTCCGCTTTCGTCGCCTCGGACCCGGTCTGGGCGGCGGGGCAATTCTTCGGCGAGAACGCCCTTTTGCTTTCCCTCTCGGTCGCCTCCGTCGAATTCTTCTTCGCTTTCCTGCGCAAAGGGCGACTGAAATACGCCTACGTCTGCGCCGTCATTCTCGGCCTTTTGACGGCCGAGACGCCGGCCGGCGCCGCATTCCTCTTCGCCTTCCTGCTCATGAACATGATTGTCATCAAGGTGTTCCCCAACCTCGAGAGCCCGTTCTTCAAGCCGGCGCTCATCGAAGTCGGCAAATGGCACATGACATTCCTCTTCCTGTTCGCGTTCGTCGTCGGCATCGCGTTCAACTGCTGGACCTACATTTCCCACGACGGACTCGTTCCCTCTGCCGCCTCCGTCGGCGACCTGCCGCTCAAGTACCTGCGCGACTACACGGCGAAAATCGGCTCGGCGGCGACCTCTACCGGATGGATTCTGCTCCTGGCGCTCTCGCTCGGCCCGTTCCTCGTCTCTATGGTGCGCTTTTCCGCAGCGGCGGACGAAGAGAACTTCCTGTCGTACTCGACTGGCATCGTGTTCCTCATCTGCGGGGCGATTACGTTTTCGCAGTGCGCGTCGCTTCCGGCGCTCTGGTTCTGGACCTACGTGCCGCTCGGGTCGAGCTATCTGCTGTCGCTGTGCACGCTGATGTGCGGCCTGACGGTCAGTTGCGCGGTGACGATACTGGGCGTGGACTCTCTGTGCCGCGACCACCGGCAGCTGGCGCGAAGGATTTACGGGCGAGACGAGTTTGCGGCAACCCGCGATGACGAGCGGGTGATGAGCCCCCGGCTGACGAAGGCGCTTCGCCGCCTGGGCATCATACTCGTGCCGCTGCTGCTGATTGCCGCGCTCGTGCCGGGGCGCTACAAGCGCTCGACCCGCGCCATGCTCGCATTCGTGAACGACCTCGTGGCGGCCACGGTGGACGAGGCCAAGGACGCCGAATACATCTTCACGAACGGCAACCTCGACCCTGCGCTGGAGCTGGAGAGCCGCGCACGCGGCGGATCGCTCAAATGCATCGCGCTCATCGGCGGCGGCCCGAACCAGGTATGGCTGCGCACTCGCGGCATGACGAACATGGAAGACCGCCTGTCGTTTTCGTTCGACGGCGCGATGGGACTCCGGTCGTGGCTGCGCGACAAGCCAGAGCGCCTGGCGGACGCGGCGGTGCAGATTGGCTTCGACCTGTGGAAGCGCGACGGGCGCGCTCTTCCGCCGGTCGGCGGACTCCTCTCGCGCCCGCTCGACACGGACGAACGCGCCCGCACCAACGCCGTCTTCCGCGCACGCGCCCTCGCCGAACGCGCCGTCGAAATCTACGACTCCGGCATCGGCGACTCCACGGAAGCCGCCGTGAAATCCGTTTTCTTCAACTCCATGTGGCGTCTTGCGAGAATGTGCCTCTACCGCGCCGAATACGAAGACCTCGCCGGCGACCCGGGCTCCGCCATGCTCGACATGGAAATAATGAACCGCCTCAACGCCCGCAACGGAATCTACCAGGAACTTCTGCGCGAGAGCGACAAACGCCGCGAGCAGATGATGCGCCGCCTCACGCCGCGCGAAGGCCTGCAGCTTGCCCTCATGCGCGCCGACTTCAATCTCGGCAAAGTATACGCAGAGGCCATCCTCGACGCAGACTTGGAAAACCCCGACGCCAATTTCGCCCTGGCCATGTATTACTTCAAGGAGGGGCAGTATTCGCGCGCCGAGGAATTCCTCAAGCGCTGCCTCATACGCCGCCCAGACGAGCCGGCCTTCTACAACAACCTCGCCATAATCCAGATGCGCATGGGCAAGTTCGACGCCGCGGAAATCAACGTGGCGCGAGCGCTGGAACTCGTGCCGGAGTCCGCCGAAGTCAAAGACACCAAGAAGAAGCTCGACAAGGCCCGGAAGGCTGCGGCCAGATGAGCGAGTTCGTCCATCTCCACCTGCACACGACCTACTCGCTGCTGGATGGGCAGTGCCAGATAGCGCCGCTCGTCGCCAGGGCGCGCAAGGCCGGAATGCGCGCGCTCGCCGTCACCGACCACGGCAACCTCTTCGCGCTCAAGGCGTTCTACGACACTTGCCGCTCCAAGAAAAAGCAGTTTGCCGACCTCCCTCCCATAAAGCCTATCCTCGGCTGCGAAGCGTATGTCACCTCGACCGGCGACTATAGAAGCCGCGACAAGACCGAGAGGCGCTTCCATCTCTGCCTGCACGCAAAGAACCTGACGGGCTACCACAACCTGGTGCGCCTCATCTCCGAGGCGCACATCAGCGGCTTCTACATGCGCCCGCGCATCGACCGCTCCCTCCTCGAAAAATACCACGAGGGGCTTCATTGTTCTTCGGCCTGCGTCGCCGGCGAAGTTCCCTCCGCCATCGCCGCTGGTCGCTTCGACGAGGCAGAGCGCGTCGCCAGATGGTACAAAGACCTCTTCGGCGACGACTATTCGCTCGAGGTCATGCTCCACAAATCCGCGAAGTCCGGCCCAGAGCTGCCCGCCGGCGCGGAAGAGGAGTTCCGCGACCTCTACGACAGACAGGTGCGCATCCTCAAAGGCACGCTCGAGCTCGGAAAGAAACTCGGCATCCGCGTAATCGCGACGAACGACGTGCATTTTCTGGACAAGGAGGACGACGATTCGCACGACGTGCTGCTGGCGCTCTCGACTGGCGCGAAGATGAGCGACGCCAAGCGAATGGTCTACACCGGCGAGGAGTATTTCAAGACGCCGGACGAGATGGCCGCGCTCTTCGCGGAGTGCCCGGAAGTCGTGTCGAACACGCTGGAAGTGGCGGACATGATAGAGGAGTACAAACTCGACTCCGACCCCATCATGCCGAAGTTCGACATACCGGCGAGTTTCGGGACGGAAGAGCAGTTCCGCGAGCGGTACGACGAGATAGCGTTGACGGCGATGTATCCCGAGGGGCGCGTGAAGAAGCTCGGCGGCTACGAGAAGGTGCTGCGCATCCAGTTCGAAGCGGAGTATCTGGCGCACCTCGTATGGGAAGGGGCGCGGCGGCGCTGGGGCGAGGAATTGAGCGACGAAGTGAAGGAGCGTGTGCAGTTCGAGCTCGACACGATTCGCACTATGGGTTTCCCCGGCTACTTCCTGATTGTGCACGACTACATAGCGGCGGCGCGGCGCCTTGGCGTCTGGGTCGGCCCGGGCCGCGGCTCGGCCGCAGGCTCCGCCGTCGCATACGCCCTCGGCATCACCAATGTCGACCCGCTGAAGTTCGACCTCCTGTTCGAGCGCTTCCTAAACCCCGACCGCATTTCCATGCCGGATATCGATGTCGACTTCGACGATGCCGGCCGCGAGAAGGTCCTCGATTACGTCACGCGCAAATACGGCGCCGACCACGTCGCCCATATCGTCACTTTCGGCCAGATGGCCGCCAAATCGGCCATCAAGGACGTCGGGCGCGTGATGGACTACCCCCTCGCCGACACGAACAAGCTCGCTTCCCTCGTCCCGGAGACCCCGAAAATCACCCTGAAAAAGGCGCGCGCGGAGTCGCCCGATTTAGACGCCGCTTTCGAGTCCGA
>CAMZET010000076.1 GCA_947305825.1 uncultured Verrucomicrobiota bacterium | reverse complement strand
ACGTCATCGACGTCAATTCCTCTCTCGAAACCGCCCCGGGCGTCAAGTCCCCGGAACGCCTCGCCGCTCTCCTCTCCGCCTGGAAACCCCGTCGCTGAAATCCTCCCCTTCTCCCTTCTCCCCTTCTCCTTATCTCCCCATTAAACCTAAAAATCGCAGTTGAACAGCGCGATTCTTCGTTTTTTAGCCACAAAGAGCGCAAAGACCGCAAAGCACATGGCAAAGTATGCAATTATCAACACCCTTGCAACATCTATCTTCCTTCACCCGACGGGTGAGTCGAACTTCTGTTGCCATCTCACGGATAACTTCGCAAAAAACTAACAAGCATAGATGCTCTTTGCATTCTTCGTGTTCTTTGTGGCTAAATACATGATTCAACTGCGACTTCTGGGTTTACCAAAACGCGCACATTCGACACGTAGGAGCTTGCGGCGGCGTCCTCCGCGGCTAGTGGAGCATCTAGTGGCACCCAAAACCATGCTTGGTGGCACTACGCAACAGACTTGGTGGCACTACGCAACCGTCGTGGTGGCACTACGCAACAGACTTGGTGGCACTACGCAACCGTCCTGGTGGCACTAGACGGCACGATAGGGGTAGGGCAAGGGAGGGTTGACAGGTGCGGTTCGGGAAACGTGAATTTGGAGCGTGTGAACCTAGACGTCGCGGACGTCGCGGTTGAAAGAAAGTACGAGGCGTTCGTTCTGGCAGGCGTTCGACTTGCGGCAGTGAGGGCTGCTGGGGCTAGAGTTCGACGCTGTCTAGTTCGTCCATCTCGCGGCGCTCGTCCATGATGCGCTTGGCCCATTTGAGGACTTCGGCGACGGGTTCGAGGAATTCGTCTGGGACGTACTCGCCGGTCTTCGACTTGGCGAAGAGGGCGCGGGCGAGCGGGCGGTCTTCCATGATTGGGATGCCCTCTGCGAGCGCAGTCTCGCGGATGATGCGAGCGCGCTGGCCGGAACCGGCGACGCAGACGCGCGGCAGAGGCCCTTCCTTCGCGTCGTAGCGTATCCCGACCGCTAGGCGGGTAGGGTTCGTCACGACCACGTTCGCATCCTTTGTCGCCTTCACGGGGTCCGGCCCGTTCAGGAGCTCGTCGCGGAACTGCCGCTGCGCCTGCTTCACCTCCGCCGAGCCTTCCATTTCCTTGTATTCGCGCTTCACCTCGTCTTTCGTCATCATCATCTGCTTCGTGAAGTTGCGGCCCTGGAAAAGGCGGTCGACGACGGCTATCACGATGTAGCCGAACGCTGTGTAGCCGGCGAGGCGCTTGAGCATGAGTTTCAGGCACGGGAATATGTCGTCCACCGTGCCGTAGCACATGGTCAGGAGTTCCGGTACGGCCGCCCAGATGATTTTGTAGAGCAGGTAGCCGAGGAAGAGGATTTTGACGCAATTCTTCAGGAACTCGAAGAGGTTCTTCATCGAGAAAATCTTCTTGGCGCCTTCGACGGGGCTGAGTTTCTCGAGTTTCGGTATGATGGGCTCGAAGGTGAAGAGGAAGCCGACCTGGGCGGTGTTGGCGACGATGCCGATAAGCGCTGCGACGAGAACGACGATGAACGAATGCTTGCAGATGATGAAGGAGAAGAGTTTCGTCGACTCGCGCACGGCCGGGACGTCGTTTTCCTCTATGCGCCCGGAGACGAAGGCCATCGCGAGGTCCCAATCGTCGACGAGGGCGACGGCAGTCCAGGCGAGGACGGCGAAGAGGACGATTAGGATGGCGGTGGAGACGATGTCCTTGGAGGTGCAGACCTGCCCCTTTTGCCGCGCGTCGCGCAGCTTTTTAGGGGTAGGCATCTCTGTTTTTTCGCCGGAGGACTCCGCCATGGCACCACCCGCCCTTCAGGGCACTAGATTCTCTGCGGCGTCTCTATGCCGAGGAGCGAAAGGCCAGTGGAGAGGACGCTCGCGAAGAAGCGGCAGAGTTCGAGGCGTCGCACGCGCTCTGCTTGCGGGGCTTTCAGTACTGGCGTGTTCTGGTAGAACGACGAATACAGCTGGGAAAGCGAGAAGAGGTAGTCGGCGAGGACGCTCGGCTTGTAAGCTTCGGCGGCGCGGACGACGGCGCCCGGGAATTCAAGGAGGTGAAGTGCGAGGCGCTTCTCGTGGGGCGTGAGCGCAGCCGTCGCGGCATCGCATGGTGCGGGCGGGCTTGCCCGCCCGGCGCTGTCGCCGGCCTTAGAGAGCAGGGAGCAGACGCGGGCGTATGCGTATTGGAGGTACGGGCCGGAGTTGCCGTCGAGCGCGAGGGCCTTGTCCCAGGAGAAGTCGATGGCGGTGGCCGGGTCGTGGGAGAGGTCGGCGTATTTCACGGCGCCGTAGCCGATTTGCTCCGCCAGGCGCTCGGCCGCCTCCGGCGGGCGCACCTCGCCGTTTTCGCCGTCGCGCGACTTCACTATCTCCAGGCTGCGGCGCACCGCCTCCGACAGCAGGTCGTCGAGACGTATCAGGTTCCCTTCGCGCGTCGATATCGCCTTGCCCTGGAAACTCATCAGCCCGAACGGCACGTGCACGAGTTTCACGCCGTAGCCCATCTTGCGCGAAATGGAGAAGAACTGCTTGAAATGCAGCTGCTGGCGGTCGTCGGTCACGTAGATGATGCGCTCCGGGTCGTAGTCGGCGACACGGCTTTCGACGCACGCGAGGTCGCTCGTCGTGTAGTTGTAGCCGCCGTCGGACTTGCGCACGATTGCCACGCCCAGCCCTTCGTTCTCGAGTTTCACCACGAGCGCGCCCTCGGACTCTTCGGCGAGTCCCATCTTCAAGAGCTTTTCGACTACGCCCGGCATCATCGGGTTGTAGTACGACTCGCCGCGGTACGTGTCGAACTTCACGCCCAGTTTCGCGTACATCCTCTCGAATTCGCCGATGGAGATTTCGATGAACTTCTTCCAGAGCGCGAGGTTTTCGGCGTCTCCCTGCTGGAGCTTGACGAGTTCGCGGCGGCAGGCGTCCTTCCACGCGCCATCCTCTTCCTTGGCCTTGGCGGCGGAAAGGACATAGCAGCGTTCCAGCGTGGCGACGGAGAGGTTGGCGCGTTCGTCGTCGGTTAGGCAGTCGCGGTAGCCCTTGATGAGGATGCCGAACTGCGTGCCCCAGTCGCCGAGGTGGTTGTCGGCGATTACGTCGTAGCCGAGGGCGCGGAAGATGCGGTCTATGGCGCCGCCGATGACGGTGGAGCGGATGTGGCCGATATGCATCTGCTTGGCGGCGTTTGGGGAAGAGTAGTCGATGACGACGCGCTTGCCGGCGCCCTGCTGCGGGATGCCGCAGCGCGGCGCGGCGGCCAGCGAGGCGAGGCGCTCGAAAAGCCAAGCGTCCGAGACCGTCAGGTTGAGGAAGCCAGGACCCGCCACTTCCACTTTGGAGAACGGCGCACCCTCGATGGCGGCAAGCGCGCCGGCCACTTTCGCGGCGGCATCGCGCGGTTTCATGCCCACTTTCTTCGCGACCTTCAGCGCGTCGTTGCACTGGTAGTCGCCGAACTTCGGGTCCGTCGCCGGCACTACGCGCACGGACGAAAAATCCTCTCCCGGAAACGCGGCCTCGAAAGCCGCCCTAACCAATTCTGTCAAATTCATGTCGCAACACTCCTGTGTATCGTGGATTTGCCGCTATCTCCTAGCGGCGCTGCTTCAGCAGCGGCAGCGCAATGTCGTAGAGCTCCTGGTCGCGCTGGATGCGCTCGGCCACGAGATTGCGGTCTATTCTCAACGCCTGCTGGAACGACCGCAGCGCCGCCTGCTTGCGGTTCGTGCGGTACTGCAACCTCGCCAGGTTCAGCCACGCCTCCGCGTTCTTGTCGGGTGAAGCGGCCACGAACCGCGTGAGCGCCTTTTCCGCGTCGGCGTCATATTTCGCCTCTATCAGGATGGAGGAGAGGACGAGCAGCTCCTGCGGCATTTTGGCGGAGTCGACGAGCGAGCGCGCTATCATGGCCGCTTCGCCGGTGCGCCCTACCTCGAAATAGTCGCGCGCCAGCATCAGCGACTCTATGCGCGAGAGCGGATTCTTGGGCTTCTCTCCATCCTGCATTGCCGCGCGACGCATCGCCCGCAGCCGCGGCTCGAGACGGTCTATCTCCGCATACGTCTCGCGAAGACGCTTTACCATCGCCTTCAGGCGCGACGTGCGCTGGTTGTTCGGGTCGATCGCATCCGTGTAATCCATCAATTCGTCCACGACGTCCCATTTGCGGTAAGGCAGCAGGCATTCTTGCGCATAGCGGAAGACGGCCTCCGGCGAGGCCGGATAGAGCAGAACGGACTCGCGATACGCCTGCGCGGCCTCCTGGCGGCGCCCTTGCTTCAGGTAGAGGCCCGCTATGGCGGCGCGGAGTTTCGAGAACGACTTCTGGCCGGCGAAGTCGCGGCGGTACATCGGGTCTTTCAGCAGGCGGCGCGTGTACCAGTCCCAGAAGTCGCGGTCTTTGGCCGCTCGCACCGGGTCGTACGGCGTCTCGTCAGCGTTGATTTTCATAATCAGGCCGTGCGGCGAGAGATACGGGTACATCCACGGTATGACGTAGCTTTCCTCGACGTAGAAGGAGTGGCGGCGGCGGTCGTGGTCGAACATCATCTTCGTCAGGATGCCGTTTATCTCCATGACGCCCAAGGCTCCGGTCACCTGCACCTTGCCGTTCTCTATCTTCAGGTCGCCGTTCGCCTGGCGCACGCCGCGCTGCACTTCATCGACGTAAATCTCGAACGCGCGTCCAGAGTCTTCCTTCGACGGAATCCATATTTCGTCGCCGTAGAGGTCGCGCTCGACGGCCATGTACGTGTCGTCGGCGAGCGCGTTCTGCGTGATGAGATAGACGTCCGGACGGAATATGGCCGAATAAATCATGTACGTGGGGACGAAGCGGCCCGGGTCCGTGCCGCCGAAGAATATGGAGAACGGCTCCATCGGCTCGGGCCAGTCGGGGTCGGGGAGCGGCTCTTCGTCGGCGACGAGCTGCTCCTTTATGGCCTTGGCGCCGTCGAGCTGGTAGGCGCCGAACTGCCAGCCGAACGTGTGGCCGTTCTGTTCGCAGCCGCCGAGCTCGAACACCATGCGCTCGTCGGTGTAGTTCTGCACTATCGGCGCGACGAAAGCGACGACAAGCGCGACTGCGGAGAATACGAGGACGGCGACGGGCTTGAAGCGTCGCGAGAGCAGCGCGCCCGCGAACACGAGGCCGTAGCCTATCCAGAGCGCAATCATCGCGTGCGACGAGATGAACTTCACCTTCTGGATGAAACCGTCCTGCACGTCGCCCTTGACGTTGGCGAGGAGAATAAGAAGGAAAGACATCATGAGGAAGCAAACGGCGGCCGCGCCCATCCACTGCCAGAACGTCTTGCGGTGCGTCTTGTTCACCACCCAGTGGCCGGCCGCGAACGGCAAAAGCGCGAACGGCACGAGCAAGTCGGTGAACTGCAGCATCACGTCGGAGAAGTAATGCTTCATCTGCTTGCCGAAGAACGAGAAGAACTCCTGGACGCCGCCGAAGTCCGGCACGCCGATCGCCTCGTACTGTCCGCGCTGGATTGCGTGCTTGAAGCCTTCCCAGGTGCGCGGGAAACCCCAGTTCATCGGCGGGTTGCGCAAGTCGGAGACGATAGGCATATAGACGTAGAAGCTCACGCCGAGCTGAGTGAAGAACGCGGCTCCGGCGACGCTTCTGCCGTTGGGAAGGGCAATCCAGGCAAGCGCGAGGAGGACGAAGTTCCAGGCGATTGGCCAGGCGAACCACCAGCTCGCCGGATGCGTAAGACCGTTCATCGCGCCGTGCTTCAGAAGCGTGAAAGCGGCGATTTGCAGCCCGGCGGCGGGAATCGCGAAACACAGCCCCTTTTTCGTGAGCGAGGAAAGGGCGAACAGCACGACGATGAGCGCCCAGAACACGAGAGTGGATTTCGTCCAGGGATATTCGGGGCCGCGGTAGCCGTCCAGCCCGGCCTGCGGGACCAGGACGGCGGCGGCGACGGCGGCGGCCAGGGCGAAGCCGGCGGCGGCCAGAAGGTATTTGTTCGCGAGAATGGCGTCGAAGCCCGAGGCCCCTGCGGCATCGTCGCCCTTCCCGTCATCTTCTCTCTCGCCGCCGAAGCGCGCCGGCAGGCGAATGAGCGTGAAGTCGCCGTCGCCAAGGGCGGCGAGGGCGGCGGCCGTGACGCTGGCGGCGGCAAGCGCCGCTATGAGCGCGTAAATCCAGGGCGAGACTAGCGGCGCGACGTTAGCCGTCACGCCCGACCACTCCGTCTTGCCCGTGAAGAGAGTGAAAGCGAGGACTATGAAAGCGACGCCGGCGCCGCCGCCGTAAAGCGCCGTCTCATGTGCGCGCTTGCGTTCGCCGCGCCCGTTGAACACCGCCGCCGCCACCATGCTCGCCACGAGCGACAAGAGCCCCAGCACAATCATGGCGCTCGACGGCGCCGCCGCGCTCTCCGCCACCGCAGCGTGCTTCGCTATCACGTTCGCCTGCATATACGCATCCGCTTTCTGCAGCGAACCGATTTGCAGAACCTGGTACGTCAGCGCCGCCGGTATCAGATAAATGAATACGTCGCGGAACATCCCTATGTTCGTCATCAGGATAATCAGCGCGAGCGGCACAATCGCGAACACGAGCACCTGGTAGTTGGTAAGACCGAGACCGAATACGAACGCCGTCAGCCACAGGATTTTGTCGGACGGCTTGCGCATCCAGCGGTACGAGAGCAGAAACACCCACATCAGGAAGAGCGCGTTGAGCGAGTAGATTTCGACTATGGTCGACTGCGACCATTCGACCGGGGAGAGCGCGAAGGTGAGAGCGCCGG
>CAMZET010000075.1 GCA_947305825.1 uncultured Verrucomicrobiota bacterium | reverse complement strand
TCGCGCTGCCGCACTACAGGCGCATGTTCCACGTCGAGACGGCCCAGCTCGTCGCATCCGAACTGCGCAAATACAAGAGCCACCTCCCCGACGAGCGCATCCACCTCGCCGAAGACCGCTGCTTCTACTACCGCGACACCGTCTATTCTCGCGGCGACGGCAACATCAAGCTCGCTCTCGCCTTCCAGCGCGAAGTAATCAACAACATCATCCCGCACGTCCAGCCCGACCTCGTGCACTGCAACGACTGGATGACCGGCCTCGTGCCAGCCGCGTGCCGCCGCGAAGGCATCCCCGCGCTGTTCACCGTCCACAACATCCACACCCAGAAGCTCACGCTCGCGCAGGTCGAGGACGCCGGCATCGACGCCGCCGAGTTCTGGATGAACCTCTACTACTCCTATCCGCCGTATTCCTATGAAGAGAGCCGCGACAACAACCAGGTCGACCTCCAGGCGTCGGGCGTGTTCGCCTCGCACTTCATCAACACGGTCTCTCCGACGTTCCTCCAGGAAATCGTGAACGGCTGGCACTCGTTCGTGCCGGACTCTATCCGCAACGAGATGCGCGGCAAGTTCAACGCGGGCTGCGCCGCCGGCATCCTTAACGCGCCCGACGCCGCCGACAACCCCGCCACCGACGACAAAATCCCCTTCAAATACAACCCGGAGACGCACCGCGAAGGCAAACGCCAGAACAAGCTCGCCCTCCAGCACGCCCTCGGCCTCGAGGAGAACCCGGACGCACCGCTCTTCTTCTGGCCCAGCCGCCTCGACCCGGTGCAGAAGGGCCCGCAGCTGCTGACCGACATCACCTACCGCTTCCTCGAGAAGTACCACGACCAGGGCGCGCAGCTGGCCATTATCGCCAACGGCCCCTACCAGCAGCCCTTCTGGGACATCCAGAGCTTCCACGGCATCCAGAGCCGCCTCGCCGTCCACAACTTCGACGGGCGTCTCTCGCAGCTTGGCTTCGCGGCGAGCGATTTCACGCTCATGCCGTCGCTCTTCGAGCCGTGCGGCCTGCCGCAGATGCAGGCCCCGATTTACGGTTCGCTCGCGATTGCGCACAACACCGGCGGCCTCCACGACACCGTCGAGAACATCGACTGGAACAACTCCACCGGCAACGGCTTCGTGTTCGACACGTACGATTCCGGCGGCCTCATGTGGGCGATGGACCGCGCCATGGAATTCTACATGCAGCCGGTCGAAGTCCGCGAACGCGAAATCCGCCGCATCATGGCCGCGTCGCTCGAACGCTTCTCCCACAAGGAAGTCGCTCGCCAGTACATCGAACTCTACGAGAAGATGCTCGACCGCCCGCTCGTGAAGCGCGAAATCAAGTAAAACGGGCTGAAACGGGAAGCGTTGGAAATGGGCGAGAAGCTTTGCGTAGTCATACCGGTCTTCAACCAGGCCGATTCGATACGCTCCGTCCTCGACAAATGGGACGAGGAGCTTTCTCGCCTTGGGGCGGACTATGAAATCCGCCCGTACAACGACGGTTCGCTCGATGCGTCGCTGGCAGTGATGAAATCGCTGGCCGCGACGCATCCTCGCATATCGGTGCACACGAAAGAGCATGGCGGCCACGGGCAGACGATTCTGACGGGCTACCGCGAAGCGGTGCGCGACGGGTTCGACTGGATTTTCCAGGTGGACGCGACGGACGAGATGGGCCCCGGGCGTTTCGACGAGCTGTGGTCGCGTCGCGACGACTACGACCTGCTCGTCGGCACGCGCGACGGGCGCAAGGAGACGTGGGCTCGCCGACTGGTAAGCGCGGTCTCCCGTGGCTGCGTCAGGATATTCTACGGGCGCGGCGTCTGGGACGTGAATACGCCATACCGCCTGATGCGGGTGAAGGCATTCGCGCACTATTTCGAGGCGATGCCGCTTTCGACGCAGACGCCTAACGTGCTCATATCAGGTGTGGCGGCGCGCGACGGCATGCGCTGGTACGAGACGAAAGTCCCGCCGCGGGCGTGGGGGCCGGCAGCGAGGAGCGTCAGGTTCCTAAGGCTGGCCAAGGCGGCGTTGCGCTCTTTCGCGCAGACGATAGCGTTTTCGAGGGTAGGCGCGGAGTGAAAACGCGCGCCCTTTTGGCGGCCGCCCTCGCCGCCGCACTTTCGCTCTCAAGCGCGCCAGCCGCTTCCGCCGCCGAAGTCTCCTTCCTCTTCTGTTACGACCCGGATCGACCGGAAGAGCCGGCGACGCGACGTATAATCGAACTCGCCCGCAGAGAACCAGACCTGCAGCCGGTCAAATGGGGCGGGCTCGTCCTGCCCGGCGCCGGAGGCCGCGCCACTTTCATGCTCGCCCTCGCCGGCGGCTCCGCGCCCGACATATACAAGGCCTGGTTCCACATCCTCCGCCACGACGTTAGCCAGGGCTTCGTCTACCCCCTCGACGAATGGCTTGCCCCGGACCCTTCGCCGCAATCGCTCTGGGACCGCGTCCGACAATTCGACGGCCACGTCTGGGCCTTGCCGACGCCTGGCATCGCATACTACGGCATCGTCTACCGCAAGGATTTGGTCGAACAGGCCGGTCTCGACCCGGAGGCGCCGCCGGCGACCTGGCGCGAATTCCGCGAATGGTGCAAGACCCTCACGCGGCCGGGACGCCGCGCTTTCGCCATCGAGAACCGCCCGTGGGGGTTTTTGCCGTGGGTGCAGTCGGCCGGCGGCGACGTCCTGCGCGAAAAGCCCGACGGCTCAGGCTACGAGGCTTGCTTCCACTCCCCGGCTGCAGTCGCCGCCGCCGAATACCTCCAGAACCTCGTGCGCCTCGGCGTCGTGCGCGGTCTCCCGACGCTCACCGTCGCCGACGACATCGGCCAGCTCTTCGTCAGCGGCGAAATCGTCGCCGTCTTCGGCGGCGAGGATACCGTCCGCCGCCTTACCGACACCCTGAACTTCCCGCCGGAACTAATCGGGCTGATGCCCTTCCCGGCGCGTGACGAAGAAGACGGCGGCGGCTCGCGCGTCCTGCAGGCCCACAGGCACTTCTACGCGATGTCGGAGTCGGTCGCGCACCGCCCGAAGGAAGAGCGCGACCAGGTGTTCAAATGCCTGGAGGCGCTGGCGTCTCCCGCGCTAGCCGACGAAGACGTGCGGCGCAACGTGGCCGAAGGACGTGCCATGTGGTGCAAGCCGGCCGATCTGGCGCGGCTCGGTTTCGCCGACGAAGTGGAGCGCATTCCCGCCGGAATCCGCCGGATGTACGCAGACTTGGAGCGCGGCGACATTCTTGCCGTGACCGAGCCGTGGGTCGGGTTCTGGCAGGCGGCGAGCGACCTCGTGCAGCGGCGCTTCCTGGGCCTGCTGCTCTCCGACAGCGGGCCATCGCTCGACTGCCGCGCCGCTCTCGCTTCCATCTCCGCCGACGCCAACCGCGGCCTGATGTTCGACTCCGACAAATCGTCCATCGAGCGCGCCCGCCCTTTCGCGCGCTCCATCTTCGCCGCCCTCCTCGCCGCCGCCGCCGTTTGCGCCTTCCTGCTCCACCGCTCCCGCCGCCAATCCGCAAGTGCTCCGGTTCCGCAATCCAACCGCAAACCGCAAATCGCAAACCGCAAATATTCTCTCGCTTTCGTCTTTCTTCTGCCGGCCGTGCTTTCGATACTCGTCTGGAACTACTATCCACTCGTGCGCGGCGCGGTGATGGCGTTCCAGGACTACCGCATCGTCGGCACGTCGCAGTGGGTGGGGCTCGACAATTTCATCCGCGTCGCGACAGACCCCGGCTTCTGGAAAGCCTGGCTGCGCACGCTCGAATACGTGGCCGTCACGCTCGCGCTCGGCTTCGCCACGCCGATAGTCCTCGCGGTGATGCTCTGCGAGATACCGCGCGGCAAGGTGTTCTTCCGCTTCCTCTACTTCCTACCGCACCTGACGTCGGCGCTCGTGGTGACGCTTCTCTGGAAGATGATGTTCGACCCGACGGAGGCGGGAATCCTGAACCGCGTGCTGGCGAGCGTCGGCATAGCGCGCCATTCGTGGCTGCTTGACCCCGCGTGGGCGATGGTGTGCTGCATACTTCCCGGCGTCTGGGCCGGGGCGGGGATAAGTTCGCTCATCTACATAGCGGCGCTTTCATCGCTGCCCCAGGATTACTACGAAGCGGCGGCGATAGACGGCGCGGGCTTTCTTCAGCGCTTGAGGCACGTGACGTTCCCGCAGCTGGCGCCGCTCATGGTAATCAATTTCGTGGGAGCGTTCATCGCGGCGTTCCAGGGCATCGGCTCCATATTCCTGTTGACGTTCGGAGGCCCCGGCGACGCCACGCAAGTCCTCTCGCTCCAAATCTGGAAGGAAGCCTACAACAATCTGCGCTTCTCGTCGGCGACGACGATGGCGTGGTTTCTCGGGACGGCGCTCGTCGGCTTCACGTATCTGCAAATCCGCTTCCTGCGTCGCGTGGAATTCCGCCGCGCCGCCGCTTGAAGCGCGGCTCTGCCTTGTTTCGGGATGCCGCGACCCGCTTTCAGGCTGCGCGTTCGGATGCGACGCGCTTTTAGGCATCCAAAGAGGAAAAATCTATCGCCGGCGGCTTGAAATTGAAAGCGGTGGAGACGAGCCGACCCAAGGCGTCGTCGCGAGAGAGTGCGTCATCGGGGATTCCAGCTGCCTCTATTTCATCCTGCGACGCCACGCGGCTGGTCATGGTGAAATCCGCCCGCTGGGCGCCGGATGCCGCACCGGCCGTCCCGCGCACCGAAACCGTGCCGACTTCCTCCGCGCGCCACACCCCGCCGGCCGTTTTGCTGTTGAATGCTATGTCCATTGTCGTTTCTCCATTTTGCTTTCGCCTTGTCTACACGCGGCTCGTCAACAGGTTACACCCATTCCCGTCAAAATTTCCCGGAGTTTCTGCTTTGCACGGAAGACGCGGACTTTCACGAGCGCTTCCGACACGCCGGTCTGGCTGGCAATTTCCCTGACGGAGAACTCGCCAATCTGGAACATCGTGTACGCCTCGCGCAGCGTTGGCGGGAGCTGCGCGAACGCCTGGCGCAGTTTCGCCCGCAGGTATGCGGCGTCTGACGGCAGGAGCGTCTCTTCCGCCGCCCCGGCGTCCTCTTCCATTATTTCCTCCTTGAACTCCAGCCGCCTGTTGTCGCGGGCCAGGTTCTTGCGGAGGTTGCGCGCTATCGTGAACGCCAGCCCCGAAACCGCCGAATCGGATTCCCTCAAATCGTCGCGCATCTTCCACAGGCGCAAGAACACCTCCTGCACCAGATCGCACGCCTCCGCGTAGGAACTCCCGGATGCCACAAGCCAATTCGTCAGCCTGGGACCGATTATCTTGTATTGTTTTTCTACGTCCATAGCCGACGGTACGCCGTCCAGCGCCCGCCGCCGCTAATTATACCAAATATTCGCACCTCGCGCCTAACCCGACTTTCCACATTTGGACTTGCCTATAACTTACCGGTTGCAAACCGGGTGCAATCTCCTTCCCATTCTGATACTTGCGATTCTACACGTTCTACACGTTCTACACGGTTAATCTTCTTCTCCGCATCTCCAACTCTACACGGCCAACCTTTTTCACACTATCCGCCTAGCGTTGTAAGCGAACGTTAGCGAGAGCATCGTAAGCGTCTTTATCGAGGTGCAGTGCCTGACGCCTTCTCGTCGATGGTCGCGACGCTATCGGGAATTACGATTTCCGCCATGCCCTTCTGTCCGGAGAAAGCGTAGTCTATGACGGCGACGAGCTTTCTGTCCGTTCACGGCCGCCGGGATTTCGACCTTACCGGAGGGGAACGAGCAGCCCTTGATTGCGACGCCGCCAGCTACGCTCCGCACGTCCCACGTGTTCTCCGCAGCCGCTGCCGCCGTTCGCGTCAAAAGTTATGATGTACGTCTTCAACTACCATTGCGTGGCGACAACATTTGCCTTTTGTAGGCTTGTCTGTTTAGCCACAAAGGCCACAAGGTGCGCAAAGAGATGCAAAATCTTGTTTGCCTTGTGACTTTTGTTATCTTTACTTCGCGCATTCCCATAAAGTCCCCACTTCTGCAAGTTGCAAACCGGTAACCTTTGAAACCTGTTCAATAGACATTCCGACTTCTTTAAGGTTGCAAACTGTCTGCCTTAATCTCTCCGTCGCCGCGTCGCGCTCGGCTGCCGCCGCGTCACGCTCGGCTGCCGCCGCGTCGAGTTCCGCCGTCGCAGCATTCAGTTTCTCCGTCATGGTTTTCATCTTGGCATCCATCTCGGCATAATATCTCTGCTTTGTAATCTCAATGCTGACGCGATCCCAGAAACCCTCGTATGCCGCTCTTTCGGCGTCGTTCATCCCGGACTCCCTCACGATTTCCAGCGCCTGCCCCGTCTGCGGATTGTCGAGAAGGTCTTGCGAGACCTCGTCGGCGCCGTCACGGTCGATTTCCGTCAGGAACCGCAGCCACAAGACTTGCATCTTCTTTTCCACGAGGTTCTTCGCCTTGAACTTGGGAAGCTCCACGAACACGAGGTGCAGCCCGTCAAGCACCTTCTCGGAATGGAGATCGTGGACAAGATGGTAATAGTGGTAGTATTCTTCCAGATCCGGCTCGAAAGTCTGGTTGAGAAGCGCCAATGCGTAGACCGGCTGGAGCAGCGTGTAGTCGTTTCCCTTGGGCAACTGCCTCACGTACGCCTTTGCGGAATTGAGAAGGACTCTCTCGCGGAAGTCGGGAAACCACTCCATCTGCATCTCGACGATGAACTTGCGCCCGCCGGTCTCCTCGCACCGGACATCGACTATCGTATTCTTGCCTAGCGGCGTCTCGGGCACCATTTCCGGCGGCAGGTATTCGATTTGCTCGATTTGCTTGCCTGGGTCCAGCGGCAGCAAAGCATTCAGGAGGCTCATGACGAGGTTCTTGTGCTCGCCGAAAACCTTCTTGAACGTGACGTCCGC
>CAMZET010000074.1 GCA_947305825.1 uncultured Verrucomicrobiota bacterium | reverse complement strand
CTCGGCGAGCGTCTCGCCCGTGCCGTCGCCGTACTTCGTAGCGATAGTCACGTTCCACTCCGGCGGATTGCCCTTGAATCGCGCCTCGTCGACCATGCGGTTGTGCTCCAGCTCCTCGTCGGAAAGCGAACGGTTGTAGACGCGAATCGCCTGAATCTTGCCGTTGAGCCGTCGTTCGTTGACATACGCTGCCGCGTCATTTTTATACACGCCGCCGATGTAGAACGGCTGGTTTTGGAAAGTCGACTTGCCTTCACGCCACTTTTTGCCATTCATCTGCCAGGCACCAGGAAGCGCCTCCTGAAAAATCTGGTTCGCGCCGTAATGCCAGAAAGCAGTGAGGTATTTGCCCTTCCAGCTTTTGGAAGGCGAAAGTTCAACTCTGCTTCCGTTGAACACCTTAAAGAACGCCTGCTCGACATAGCGGAAACCGTAGATGTTCAGATAGTCATTCGTCGAGCCGAAATAGGTCGGGTAATCATTCCCGTCAGGATTGTCGGTCTCCCTCGCGTCGGTAACGACCTGGATTGTAAGGGATCGGGCAAAAGTTGGATTCGAACCCAACGACGCGAACTTGCCGCCATGGACGAAATTGTAGCCATCGTCCGCCCAACCATCGCCGGCAGAAGCGTTTGAGGCATAGCTGAAAGTCGCATCAAAGCTCGCACCGCCCGTGCCGAGGTTGGCCCATGTCGCAGCATCGGGATTGTGATCTGCCGACGCTCCTGCGTTGCGGATGCCGTCGAAGTGGAGATAAAGCCCGTTCTGCACATAGTCGCCGACATCGTAATCCTTGATCTTCGTCAGACGGCTCTTGACCGCCCAGTTCCACGTGAGGCGCTTGGAGGCGGTAGAGACGTCGGGGACGACGGAGCAAGCACCGTCGCACTGGACGGGATCCGCCCACGCCGCGCCGTTCCATGTTTCGAGCGTGTAGCCAGTAAGTTCGTAAGGATCGCCGTCGAGAACCGCTTCCGTCGGCGCGGTGAACGTATAGCCCGCCGCCGGGCGGTACGCGCCATTCGGCAGGTCGCCGCCAAGCCCATCAACATTGGAGGCAACAATAAGATCGCCAGAGGTGGCAGGGTGTCCGAAGAAGCGCACCTCGTCCGCCGCACGGTTCTTTTCGAGTTCCGCATTTGTCAGCGCACGGTTGTAGATACGCGCAGACTTGCCGATGCCGTTAAACCGGCGTGACAAGTAGCCATCGGTGTCGCCGTTGCCGCCGCAGAATGTGATAGTCTGGGTGCCGACAGCCTTGCTGAACGCGGCAGTTGCGTCGGGCGTGACGGTCTGGAAGAGCGCACCGTTCACGCCGTCCGACAAGCCGGTCATGTATTTGCCGTCCCACGATGCGATACCTCCCGTGCGCACTTGGGTGTTCGCGACCTTGAGGTTCACGGCGGGAGTTGTTGTGTTGTTCTGGTTGTAATACATCGCGAGAGGATCTCCGCTGGATGCCGTCGTGCCGAAAATTCCCGGCCACAGCGTGTCGTTGCGCAGAGATTCGTCCGGATCGAACTTCACCACGGCCTGTGCGGTGAAAGTGTTTCCGATGGTGCGAGTCGTATTCATGACAGCGTAGCTCGCGTTGGTCCAGCCATTGAAGCGGTAGCCATCCTCGGTCCAGCCGCAATTGTCACCCCCGTTGATGAACTTCGCGTAATCGCCATCGTTTGCAAGATCGGCCCAGGTTTTCGCCGCGCTGTCATGGCCGACTTCAGCGCCGGTGTTGCGGATGCCATCGAGATGGACAACGAGGCCTTCTGTGGCGTAATCGTTGAATGCCGCGTCGTAGCCCGGACCCGCCGTGTGCGTCCACTGCCAGGTGAGGCGGACTTTCGCCGTTGTGTCGGTGAGCGCGACGGACGTCCCGCTGTACGCAACAGGCGCGCCCCATGCGCCGGTCGTCGCATCCCACGTTTCAAGCGTGTAGCCCGCGCAGGAATATGTATCATCGCCAATGGTTACGCTCGCAGGCGCGGAGAAGGTATGGCCGCCCGCCGAAAGCGCGTATGCGCCCTCCGGCGCGTCGCCCGAAACGCCGCGCACAGAGGAGGCGACGACGACGTTCGTGACCGGCATCGCCGCGCCGAAGAAACGCGCGTCGTCAACCTCGCGGTTCTGCACGAGCTCATCTTCAGTCAATGTCCTGTTGTAAATTCTCACCGCCTTGATCGTACCCTTGAACCAGCGCCTCTCGCGCAACTCCACCGAGTTGCCCGCACTCCCGATGTAGACGGTCGCAGCAGCAATATTGTCATTCTTCTTCGCCGTGCCATGCGCCGCGCCCGTATATGTTCCCTGCGTCATATATATTTCGTAATTGTCACGAATGCCGGTCGCATAACGCCCACTCCACGTATTCTTACCGAGCCAAGCCTTTGCATTGTCCATTGATGCACACTTGAATGTCATCTGATGATTCGGATCGCCGTTGTTCAGGTCGTAATACAAATTCAGCGCATCGTTATTGTTGCACCCGACAAGCTGCGGCCAGTCGATACGCGTCGTCTGGGCTATTTTTGACGCATAAAGGACGGCCGTATCCGCCTCGCAGACGACCTGCACCGTCGCATTGGTGCCGAGGCTCGCCAGCTGTTCAGAGACCTGAGCGAAGCTACGAGCATCGAAATAATAACCGTCATCCCGCCATTCGCTCGCATCACCGGCGTCGCGGGCGAATGTCGCCGTCTTGCCGTCCACGAGGTCGATCCACTGCTTGGCCGAGTAGTCGTGCGGCGCGTTCGCCCCGACATTGCGGATGCCGTCAAGATGGAGGACGAGTCCGTCCTTTACATAGTTATCGAAGAGGGGGTCGAGATCGACAGGTGCAGAAGCGGAAGTCTTCTGCCACTGCCACGTCAGGCGGACTTTCGCCGAGGTGTCGTCGAGCTTGACGGCGCGGGCACCGTAGGTCCGCACCGGCGAGCCCCATGCCGAGCCATTCCATGTTTCAAGCGTATAGCCGGTACAAATGTAGTTTTCGCCGCCCTTCGTCGCCTTGTGCGGCGCGGTGAAGGTGTAGCCGTCCTCGTCATACGCATAGGCGCCGCCCTCGTTGCCCTCCAGCCCGGCGACGGCGGTCGTGACGACGACGTTCGTGACGGGCATGCCGGTGACGAAACGGATCTGGTCGAGATCGTAGTTCTGCTTCACCTCCGCCGCCGTCAGCGCGCGATTGTAGATGCGCACCGAATAAAAGGTTCCCTTGGTGGGATAGGTGGTGTTATAGGCGCAGCCGATATTGTACTTGCTCCCCACAAGGCTACTGTGCTTCGCATTGCGCGTCTGAGGTGTGCCGGCGACGGCCCCAGTATAGAACAAACACTGCGCCGTGTCCAGCACGGCTGAGAAGCCCTTGCCGTCCCAGTTCGGGACGCTAGGCCGTGTACCCACGCCCAGGTCGTCAACGTTGACCTTCCAATAAAGCGTGGACTCTCCCTTTTTCACCCAGATACCGCAATCGGTCGAATTCACGCGGGAGATGTAGTTTGCCCATCCCTCCATCGACTCAAGGCTGAGATCGCCAAACACCTCGATTGTTGTATTGGAACTGCCGCCAAGCGCCTCGATGGTCTGCCAATACTTGTCGCCGTCAAGATAATAGGCGTTGTCCTTCCATCCGCTATTACCTTTATTCGTCTTGTACTGGTTCAGCGTCGCGCTTGTTCGCGGGTCGACGAGGTTGAACCATGTGGTCGCCTCCTTGTCGTGCGCCTTCGTCATGCCGGTATTCCGAATGCCGTCAAGCTGCAGGAGCAAATTGGTGGTCGCGGCATAGCAGTTCGGTTCGTACTTGAGCGCTGCTTGTGCGCTCGGCGCAAGTATCGCGAGAAGCATCAACGCGCTAAGAGCGCATTTACGCCCCCTCCCCATGATTTCAGCAACTTTCAGATGTTTCATAACTGCTCCCCTGGGTTTAGTTTACCCATAGTATAGCAAAGAAGACGAAATAAAGAAATTGCATATTCTGCCGCCAAAACTTGCATCTCCCGCACACCGGCGGCACACCTATCTTGCGACATTCGCCGGCGGACGCAGCATCAATTCGTCGATGATGCGGGCGACTTCGGCTTTCGCGAGCTTTTCCGTCACGCGCAAATGCGGGCCGTTTTCGGCGTCTGGCGCCCATTCGTCCGAGCCGTCGTCGCCGGTCATGCGGTACGTGCCGCGCTCGACGTTGAAATATCCGTCCGTGCCGCGCACGGCGATCAGCACCGCCGTCTCGTCCCACGCGGCGCGTCCGCCCATGCCGAAAGCCTTGCGCAACCAATGCGCCGGATCCTTCCCGATCTCCTCGCGGGACGGAATGTTGCCGGCGAACACGTCCGCGACCGGACTGCCCTTCACTCCCGATTCGGCCACCGCGCGTCCGGCGAAGCAGTCCTTGCCGTACTCGAAATCGGTGAATACGACAGGCGTCGGCCAGTTTTCGAGCGCGATGCGCGACGACTCCGGATCCCACTTCGAGTTGTACTCCTTGCCCGCCGGATACTTGCAGGCCATTGCGACCCAGCGCTTGACCTTCTTCGCGACGAGCGCTTTGCCGTCCAGCGGCGAAATCGCGTCCGGCTTCGTTTCGAGAAGCCGCCGCAGATTGGTCAGGAAGCCGACGGAGCAGATTACGACGCTGCCGTCCGGCTGCGCGGCGAGGACGCGCCGATAGACTTCGTTCGCATCCGGCGCATCGTCTGAATCGGCGTATTCGAACCATCCGGGATAATCGAGAAGCAGCTTGCGGTATTTGTAGTGTCCGCCGTCGTTGCCGCGCTTCTCGCCCAACGGCGATTTCGGATCGACCTTCTCCTTCGCCCCGGCGTACGCGCCGACGACGCCGGTCTCCTTTGCGCATCCCACCGGGATGCCCGGCCGCCCGTAGTAGCGGTTGATTATTTCGATCGCGCCGACGGACGCGTTGCCGCGCGTGCAGCTGACGGTCGCGAGGATCTCGCACTCGCCGGCGTCCGCGAGCGCGTGGAGGCAGGCGAGCGCGCCCACGTCGTCGAAGTCCGTAATCATGTCCGTATCGAAAATCACCTTGACCGGCGCCTTCGTCTTCGATTCGCCGGCGGCGATGATTGCGCCGAGACCGGCGAGGAAGAGGACGAACATGGCAAGATTGAGCATTCCGGCCTTGCGCGGCGCGCCTTTGAACTCCTTCCACACCAGTATGCCCCAGAGCGCGGATACGAGCGTCGCGCCCTGGCCCAGCCCGTACGAAATCGCCGCGCCCGCCTTGCCCGCCGCGACGAGATTGATGCCGTTGCCCAGACCCCAGACGAGACCGCCCAGCACGCCGACGAGATGAATGGCGAAGCCGCCCCGGAAATATTCGCGCTCCGTGATCGGCGCTCCGCTCGCGGGATGGCGCATGGCGACGGCATTGAAAACGAAGTTGGAGGCGAAGATGCCCAGCGCGAAGACGAAAAACGCCGAATACGGCGTCATCATGCCGGACTGCGGAGCGGCCGCCGCGAAATCCATGTCCATCGTCCGCGCGACGAAACGGTAGAAGAACGCCATCAGCACGCCGCAGACCGCGCTGAGCGCAATCCCCTTGCCGACGGTCTGAGTCCCTTCCTCCGCGCCTTTGGCGCCGCCGGCGGCTTTCGCCTTCAGGCGGTACGCGAACGCATTGCAGAGTATGGCGAGCGCGATCAGCGCCACGCCGCCGAAGAGCAGCTCCGGATCGCCCTTCGGCGCGCCGAGCCAGTTCACCACCACTCCGAGGACGAGCGCGAGGCCGATGCCCACCGGGAATGCGACGCTCATGCCGGCGATCGAAATCGCCGCCGCGAGAAGGATGTTCGCGGCGTTGAACACGATCCCGCCCAGGAATGCGGAGCCGAGATTCGCGGCGGACGCCTGCTTCAGATTCGCGAGAAAGCTCCAAGCTCCGCCTCCGCACGAGCCGGCCGTCAAGCCGCTCGCGAGCGCGAAGAGGACGACGCCGATTACGTAATCCCAGTAGAAAAGCTCGTAGCGCCACGTCTTGCCGGCGAGCTTCTGGGTGTTGCCCCAGCTGCCCCAGCAGAACATCGTGACGACGCAAAAGACGACGGCGAGAAGATAGTTGTCGCAGAAATACATTATTTCACCTCCTTGCGCCACGGGACGGACGACTGCGCGCCCGGCCGCGTAACGGCGATCGCGGCGGCCTTTTGCGCGAAGTCTATCGCCTCCGCGCACGTCCTGCCCTCGGCGAGCGCGACGGCGAACGCGCCGTTGAACGTATCTCCTGCGGCGACGCAATCCACCGCCTTCACCTTCCTTGCCGGGAAGAGTTTACCGCAATCCCCGCACCAGCAGCCTTTCGTTCCCATCGTGATGATCACATGCTTCACGCCGCGCTTCATCAGGATTTCCGTCGCCTTGGCCGCACCGGCGGCGTCGGACACTTTCACGCCTGTGAGGATTTCAGCCTCAGTTTCGTTCGGCGTAATCCAATCGACGAGCGGATAAAGCGTCTTCGGAAGCTTTGCCGCGGGAGCGGGATTGAGAATCACGCGAACCCCCGCGTCATGCGCGACCTTCGCCGCCCACGCCACCGTTTCCACCGGCGTCTCCAGCTGCATCAGCAGCGCGGCCGCGCCCTCGATCTCGCCCTTGAAAGGCGCGACGTCCTCCGGCGAAAGCGTGCCGTTCGCGCCAAGCGCCACGGAAATCACGTTCTGCCCTTTCGCATCGACGAGTATGAGCGCCGTGCCGGACGGCTCCTTGCGGTCGATCACGAGATGCGCCGCGATACGCTCCTTCTTCATCCGCGCGGCGGTGTCGCGCCCGAAAAGGTCGTCGCCGGTCTTGCCGATGAACGTGCAGCATCCGGGCTTTGCGCAAAGGCGCGCGACGGCCACGGCCTGGTTTGCGCCCTTGCCGCCCGGATTCATCATGAATCTTCCGCCGCTCACGGTTTCGCCGGGCACGGGAATGCGCTTGCCCGCGATCACCATGTCGGTGTTGGTCGAGCCAAGCACGACGATTCTTCTGGCTGTCCGCTTCATTGTTCTCCCTCCTCCTTGCTGAAT
>CAMZET010000073.1 GCA_947305825.1 uncultured Verrucomicrobiota bacterium | reverse complement strand
CAATGCGTCTAGTGCCACCAAACAATGCGTCTAGTGCCACTAGACGTCTCGCTAGCCGCTGGATGCGCCGACGGAATCTCCTCCGTGTCGAATGTGCTCTGGAGATTTTCCGATGTCTATAATGTCGGGAATAGCCAGAAACCGCGCGGTTCTCCGGCAAGTGCCGCCAGCTGCGAAAAAATGGGGAACCCCCAGCAAGATACCCTATTGACAGCGTATACCCCCCTGGGGTATAATATGCGTCCGACAGGAGGGAAAGAGGAAAATGGGACATTGTCTTGAAGACGCGAAGCAAATTCGGGTGCGGCTCAACCGCATCGTGGGGCAGCTCAACGGCGTACAGAAGATGATTGACGACGCCGCGCCGTGCGAAGACATACTGACGCAGATAAACGCAGCGAACTGCGCATTGCAGCGCATAGGGCTGATGATACTGGAAGAGCACTTGCGACATTGTGTGCGCGAGGGTATAGAGAAGGGGAACGCCGACGAGGTTATCGAGAATTTCGCCGAGGCGCTGGAGCACTTTTCGAAGATATCGTAGCGGACAGGAGCCGTGTAGGAACGGACTCAGAAAGGAGCGGAGATGGGCAGTTGCTGCGGAGCGGACCGCGAGGCTGTGGCGGCGATGATGGCGAAGGGCGGCGCACAGGCGAAGGCGCTGAAGATGGCGAACCTGGTGCAGAGCGTGCTTGCGAGTTGGCCGGCGCTGGCGGTTTCGGCGGCGTCGCTGGTGGCGAGTTTCGCGCTTTTCGGGCACGGGTGCGGGGGATGCGACGCGGAAGGCGCCGGAGCGTGGCTGCGGGCGGACCCGGCATGGATAGCGCTCGCGCTGTGCGGCATTCCACTGGCGAAGGAGGCGATTTCGGCGCTGGCGGTGGAGCGGCGCATACGCGCCTCGCTGCTCATTACGACGGCTATGGTGGCGTGCGTGTGCATCGGGCAGACGTTCGCGGCCGGCGAAGTCGCTTTCATAATGGCGCTCGGCGAAAAGCTTGAGGCGTGGACGGTGCGTCGGGCGAAGAAGGGGCTCGCGAAACTCGTCTCGCTCGTGCCGGCGACGGCCCGCTACGTCGTCACGTGCCCGAAGTGCCTCGCGCGCGGCGAACGCTTCCGCGACGTGCCCGTATCGCAAATCGCGCCGGGCGACGGCGTAAGAATCCTGCCGGGCGAAACCATTCCCGTCGACGGCGTGGTGACCGAAGGCGCGACGACGGTCGACCAGAGCGCGATGACCGGCGAGTCGCTGCCGGTGGACAAGGGCGTGGGCGACGAGGTCTATTCCGGGACGGTGAACCGCTTCGGCGCGATGACGATACGCGCCACGAAGGCCGGGGAGGACTCGTCGCTCCAGAAACTCATACGGCTCGTGCGCGAGGCGGAGAAGAAAAAGGCGCCGATGCAGCGCATAGCGGACAAGTGGGCGGCGATTCTCGTGCCGTGCTCGCTGGCGATAGCAGTCTTGACGTTCTTCGGCGTGTGGGCTCTCACCGGCGACATCCATACTGGAATGATGCGCGGCGTGACGATACTTGTCGTGTTCTGCCCGTGCGCGCTGGCGCTCGCGACGCCGACGTCGGTCATGGCGGCGATAGGGCAGGCGGCCAAGCGCGGCGTCATCATCAAGTCCGGAGAGGCGCTGGAACGGATGGGTGCGGTGAAGGTGGCGTGCTTGGACAAGACGGGGACGCTGACGCGCGGGCGACTTTCTGTGGCGGAAGCGAAGGGGTACGGCGGCGTGGACGCGGCGGAAGTGCTGCGGTACGCGGCGGCGGCGGAGGCGTCGTCAGAGCATCCGGTGGCCAAGGCGATAGTCGAGAAGGGCGGTGCGCTGGCCGCCGGGCTGGAGGCGACCGGGTTCGAGGCGGTCCCGGGGAAGGGGATACGGGCGGACGTGGGCGGCGAGAGCGTTGTCTGCGGGAGCGCGGCGTATCTTCTGGAGTGCGGCGCGAGCGTGCCGCAAGAGCTCGAGGCGCAGGCGGATGCGCGGCGGCGCGACGGCATGGCTGTCGTGCTCGTCGCACGGGGCGGAAAGGCTATCGGCTTTATCGCGCTTTCGGACACGGTGCGCGAGGACGCCGCCGCCATGCTCGCGGAACTCCCGGCCGCCGGCCTGCGCCCAGTGCTGCTTACGGGCGACCACGCCTCCACCGCCAGACATGTCGCCGCCGGTCTCGGCATCGCCGACGTCCGGGCGGAACTTCTCCCGGCTGGAAAGGCGGCGGAAATCGAACGCATCCAGGCGGCCGGCGAAGCCGTCGCCATGATTGGCGACGGCGTGAATGACGCCATCGCCCTGGAGACGGCCAGCGTCGGCATCGCCATGGGCGCCATGGGCAGCGACATTGCCGTCGAGGCCGCCGACGTCGCGCTAACCGGCGACGATTTGACGAAAATCACGTACTTGAAGCGGCTCTCCCGCGCCTGCGTCAGGCTCATAAAGTTCAACATTTCCCTGTCGATGACGATAAATGCGTTCGCGATAACGCTCTCGGCGCTGGGGTTGCTGACGCCGGTGACGGGGGCGCTGGTGCACAACCTCGGCTCGGTGCTGGTGGTGCTCAACGCCGCGCTGCTCTACGACCGCAAGGTGTAGCCCGCGCTCTCCGCCCTCGCCATGCGCCCGCTACTTTACCGCTTTCGCCAGGGCGAGGGCGTAGATGCGCCTGGCGCCGGCGAGCTTGAGCGCGCGGGCGCATTCGGACATGGTCGCTCCGGTGGTCATCACGTCGTCGACGATGAGGATGTTGCGCCCGACGACCGCTCTCTTCTTGCGTATCGCGAACGTGCCGACGACGTTCTGGCGGCGCTCCTTCTCCGAAAGCCCGGCCTGTCGCCGGGGGCGTCCGGCGCGGCGCACTATGTCGCCGCGGCATTCGATGCCGAACGAACGCGCTACCAAGTCCGCCAGATACCAGCACTGGTTGTAGCCCCGGTCGAGGCGGTGCAGGAGCGTGACGGGCATCGGGCAGACCAAATCTATTGCTTCGACGGGGAGGCGTCGCTGCGCGGCTGCGGCCATCATCCTGGCGAAGTCGCGCGCTAGCCATATTTTGCGGTTGAATTTGTAGTCGAGGAGCAGGCGCCTGGCGTCGCCCTCGAAGCGCAGCGCGAAGGCGGCGCGGTCGAAGTGGGGACGAGCCGCGCCAGCGCAGTCGGAGCACAGGAGGTTGTCGTGGCGCTGCTCGCCTATGTCCCTGCCGCAAATCGCGCAGCCGTGCATGTTCGCAAGCGGCATCCGCATCATGCACGACATGCATATCGACGAGTCCGGATTGTCCGCCTCGCCGCCGCAGATTTCGCATTTCCTCGGCCACACCAGGTCGAACGCGGCCGGCGCGAGACGGTCGCGGACAAGAGTCCACGCGCCTCCGATGAACCTGCCGATAGCGTTCTCGCCCATGAATGCCGCCCCGTCCGCGCCGCAGTCAGAAGAGGAGACCGGCGGCGGCGCCGGCCGCTAGCCCCCACACCGGAGAAAAGCGCCGCGTCACCGTCAGGACGAACGAAAGCGCGGCAATCGCCGCCGCCTTCGGCGCTGGATTGAAAGAGGAAAGCGAATAGATGCACTTGGCGCCGTTCTCTCCCTCGGCGCCGAAGACGGCGAGCACCAGGTTCGCGCCGACGGCGAATATGGCTCCGGCCACGACCGGCCTGAGCACGGCGAATACCGCCGCGACCCAGGTGCGCTGGCGGTTGCGCTCGAACCAGCCTCCGGCCGCCGCAACTCCGGCCACGCTCGCCGCCATTACCGCCACCGACGCCACCGCCGACGAAAGCAGCGCCCACGCCCAGGAGCCGCCCCCGTTCTCCGCCACGCGCCAGCCAACGAACGTCGCCGCGTTTACCCCCATCGCGCCGGGCGTCACCTGCGCCACGCCCAGTATGTCCAGGAACTCCTGCTGCGTCAGCCACCCGCGCGAGAGCATCTCTTGCTGGACGAGCGCGATGATCGCAAGCCCTCCGCCCAGCGTGAATAGCCCGATTTTCGCGAACACCGCCGCCAATACCGCTACGATGCGTATCATCCCCGCACCTCCGCGCCAGACGCCGCCTTCGCGGCCTTCCTTATCCCGATGCCCCAGAACACAAGCCCGGCAGCGACGGAAGCCGCTATCAGCAAGCCGAACGGCGGGTCGAACAGCAGCACCGCAAGCGCGGAAACGCAGGCGAGAGCGAAAGAACGCGTGTCGCGCGAAACCTTGCGCACCATGTCCACGCCTAGTCCCATGATCATGCCGGCCACCGCCGGCTGGATGCCGGAAAGCAGCCGCGCGAACACCGCCGTATCGCGCAGCATCCCGTATGCCGCCGCGTATGCCGCTATCAGCGCGAACGGAACCGCCGTCAGCCCCGCCGCCGCCGCCAACGTCCCGCGAAAACCGCGGAGACGGTTCCCGACGAGCATCGCCGTGTTCACCGCTATCACGCCGGGAAGCATCTGCGCAAGCGCGTAGAGGTCGAGCATTTCCTCGCTGCGCGCCCATTTGCGGCGAACGACCACCTCGCGCTCCAGCAGCGGCAGCAGCGCGTAGCCGCCGCCTATCAGCACCGCGCCCATTTTCAAGAAAGAAACGAACAGCGACCAAAGCGGCGGCTTCATTTCCCCGTCACCCTTTGAAGATGAAAAACTTGCGCACGAAAAAGTTCACGAAAAACGAAACGACCACCTCGACGATGACGGCGAGCGTGGTCATCATTCCTGCGCAGTCGATGAGGATTTTCATGACGCCGAGAGCGGCGACAGTGGCGAAGGTGGCCGTGCCGAAGAACATCCCGAACTCCGCGTACCATTTGTAGCGGCCCGGACGGAACACGAACGCTCGGTTCATGAGCCAGCAGAACACGTTTGCGACGGTGAAGCCGGCGGCGGTCGCCGCCGCCGCAAGCGTCCCGCGCGAACGCCACCACGCCTCCGCTCCTGTGAACTCCGCCGCCGGCAGCCCGACGAGACGCACCGCCCAATCGTCCGCCGTCAGGCATTTCAGGCACGTCGCCGCCAGCACGTAGAATATCGCGGTCTGCACGCAAGTGGACATGACGCCGATTGCGCCGTATTTGACGAACTGCCAGAACGGCCCGGCGTCGTGCGAGAGTATCTTCTTTATGCTTGTCATCTGTAAAGCAAAACCGGCCGGGCGCACTGTTGGCGCGTCCGGCCGGCTGTCTGCGACGTCTTTAGACGGAAAGCTGGCTGCTGTCCTTCTGGACATCGTCAATCGTGATGCCGAGCTTTTCGAGGTCGACGGACTCGATGCCGAGCGGCGTGGCGGTCTTCCATCCGCCGCGAGTGAAGTCCGGCACGTCCTGCGGTTCGCCGCGATTGAGTGCGGAGCGTTCGCTGAGTTCGCAGAGCGAGCAGCTCGCCGCCAGGTCGTAGACGTCCATGTCGAGCGGGAGGCCGTTCTGGAGGCAGTAGCACAGGCGCAAATCCATGAGGAAGTCCATGCCGCCGTGGCCGCCCATCTTGACGGCGAGCTCGCCGGCGACTTTCCAGAGCGGGTGGCGGTATTCCTTGCGAACGCGCTCTACTTCTTCTGCTGAGAACCAGCTGTGCGCACCTTCACCCGGCTTCGCGGTCATCGCGATACGCAGCGGGTAGTCGCTCAGGATGCCCTGCGTACCGGAAACCAGGTTGATGCGCGAATAAGGACGGGCGCTCGTCACGTCATGCTGCACCATGATCGTGCGGCCCTTGGCCGTGCGAATCACGGTCGTGGACATGTCGCCGCACTTGGGATGGAGATCCGCCTGCCAGGAACCTTCGCCGAACACCTTCTTCGCGTAGAGGTCCATGCCAATCTGGTTGGAGGAGACGCACGTCAGGTAGTCGAGGCGGTCGCCGCGGTTGACGTTCATCGCCTGCATGATGGGCAGAAGGCCGTGCGTCGGATACGGGTTGCCGAAATGCGCCGCGTTCCACTTGAGACGCCAGTAGCCCTGGTAGCCGCCCTTGGCAGGGTCGAGGTAGTTGAGCTCGCGCAGGTCGTGGATGTAGGCGCCTTCGCCGTGGACCAGCTCGCCGAGAAGCCCCTGGCGCACGAGGTTGAGAGTAAGCATTTCGACTTCGCCGTAGCAGCAGTTCTCGAGCTGCATGCAGTGGCGACCGGTGCGTTCGGCGGTCTCGACGAGCGCCCAGCATTCCTCCATGTTCATCGCGGACGGGACTTCGATGGCGGCGTGCTTGCCGTGCTCCATCGCGTAGAGCGCGACGGGGGTGTGGAGCGCCCAGGGCGTCACGACGTATACGAGGTCGAGGTCGCTCTCGCAAAGGGCCTTGTAGCCCTCTTCGCCGGAATACTCGCGCGCTTCGGGCTTGCCGTTGTCGCGCAGCCAGGCCTGCTGCGCCGCCACGCGCTCCGGATACAGGTCGCAAAGCGCCGCGACGCGGACGCCGGGAATCGACGCCAGACGGTGCACCGCGCCGGGCCCGCGCATGCCAAGACCAACCACGCCTACGCGCACTTCGTCAATCGGTGCGACCGAGAAAGCCGTCATGCCGCCGGGGGACACGAGCTTCGCGGCCTGCGAAACGCAGCCGGCGAGCGCCGCCGTCGCGCCCATCCACGCCGTTCCCTTCAAGAAGTCTCTACGGTTAAGTTCTTTGTTCATCATTGTCTTTTCAACCTGCTTGAACCTTTTTCTATGCTGTTCCTAGAACCCGCCAACCGCGCGGGTTGACGCATATTATACCAAATTTTCCCGTCTCTGTGTTGGCAGGACGTTCAGGTTAGCCGGCGCGTCTGCGTCTTTTTCTTTTAATCCCGGCAGACGCGGCCGTTAAGAATTTGGTAAAATATGGGTGAGAGTTGCTCTGCGTCCGCACGGCGGTAACTTATTCTAGAGCCGCGTGTATACAGGGCAAAAGGAAACCAAGCCATGTCGATAAACCTTGCAAACGTCAATATTTCGCTTCAGCAGTTCCAGGCGGTGTCGTCCGGGAAATACAACGCCGGCGAAGTGAAGCTTTCAAGCGAGACTTCGCTCACGAAAGTGAACAACCACGTGGGATTCTACCGCAGCAAGAACACGGTTGCGCTTTCGCACGAGGAGATACTGGCAATCAAGCAGGCGTTCGTGAAGGCGCTTTCGGC
>CAMZET010000072.1 GCA_947305825.1 uncultured Verrucomicrobiota bacterium | reverse complement strand
TACGCATCCATACGCAAGTGCGACATAGCGAACGGGGAAGGGGTGAGGGTCTCGCTCTTCGTTTCGGGCTGCACACACCGCTGCAAGGGGTGCTTCAACGAAGAAGCGTGGGATTTCGGCTACGGGCGGGAGTTCACGCGCGAGACGGAGGAGGAGATATTCCATGCGCTGGAGCCTTCGTACATTTCCGGGCTGACAATTCTAGGCGGCGAGCCTATGGAGCCGGCGAACCAGGAGGCGCTGCTGCCGTTCCTGCGGCGCTTCCGCGAACGCTTCGGCACGTCGAAGACGCTCTGGATTTATTCGGGCTGCGTCTTGGAGACTGATTTGCTGCCGAATCCGAAGCCGTCGCGCTGGCGCACCGACCACACCGGCGAAATACTGTCGCTCGCGGACGTGCTGGTGGACGGCCCGTACGTGGAGGCCCTGCGCGATTTGGGGCTTCAGTTCCGTGGCTCGTCGAATCAGCGCATCATTCGTCTTCGCGGTGCGGCGAACGGCGTCTAGCGGCAATGCTGGATGGCCAAGACTACTGCCCAGTTGACTGCGAGCGAGTAGATGTTGGCCGCCAGGTCGTCGGCGACAATGCCCCAACCGCCGCGAAGCGTCTGCAGACCGCGCGCTGGCGGCGGCTTTATTATGTCCAAAGCCCGCACTACGCAGAAAAACACGGCCATCGACCACCAGGGGAGCGAGTGCAGTGGAATGCCTATTAGCGCAATCGGGAAAAGCATCCACTCGTCTGCCGAAATGCGCCCGTCGTCCTTTACGCCCAGGCGATTTTCCGCCGCGCCGCACACAGGTACGGCGGCGGCGGCGAGAAGTGCGCAGACGGCGATTTGCGCCCATACGTCCAGAGAGCAGACGAAATAGGCGAGCACGACGCCGGGAATGCTGCCGAAGGTCCCTGGCGCAAATGGCGCCGCAAGGCCAAGGCCGAAGCCCGTCGCCAGAAATAGGTTGATGCGTCCAACTGTTTTGCCGAAAGGTTTCATGCGGATTGCTCCCTGCTTGCTGCGCGGATATCGATTACCCTCAAATCGACGTGGCGTTGGCCGTAGTCCGAAAGAGACAAGGTGAAAAGGATGTCCAGCGGCGCCGAACCGAAGGCGCGGAGTCGCTCGATGTCTTCGCCGTGGTTCCACCAGATGGCGCGTGGAATTGACGGATTGCGGAAGGTGATGTGGAGATGCTGGCCGTTGGCGCCAAGCGGGCGAAGGCCGCCGGAAGCGAAAACGGCGCCGCCGAGCGCGAACACAGGTTCTTCGTTGCCTTCACCGAAAGGTTCCATGCGGGCGATTTCTTCGGCGAAGGAAACGGTCAGGTCTTTCGGCGAGACCCAGGCGTCGATGCGTTGGGCGGCGAGTTCGTCGGGCGCCAGCGAGCCAGCCTGCGCGGCGCAGGCGGCGGCGAAATCCCTGCGGAAAGCATCGGTGCGCCCAGGCTTTATGGCGAGGCCGGCGGCGGCCGCATGCCCGCCGAACGTGTTGAGCGAAGCGGAGCATGCCGCCAGCGCATCGCGCACGTTGTAGCCCTCCGGCGCGCGCGCCGACCCCTTGCCGTCCACCACCACGCACACGGGGACGGGATTGGACAGGCGTTCGAGCACGCGCGAGGCGACGATGCCCGCCACGCCCGGATGGACGCTGTCTTCGGAGGACGCGAAGGAAATCACTTGCGACTGCACTCCATCGGCGATGCGGGCGAGCGCGGCGTCTGTCATGCCTTGCTCGATTTTGCGCCGGCGCATGTTCTCCAGGTCGACCGATAGTGCAAGCTGCCTGGCTTTCTCGCGTTCGCGTTCTGAGCAAAGGACGAGTTCGAGCGCGGCCATGGCGGAAGAGAGGCGGCCGACGGCGTTTATTCGCGGACCGAGGATGAAGCCGAAATCGCGTGAGGTCATCGTTTCGGCGCCTGTCCTGGCGGCGCGCGCGTGGAGTTCGCGCAGCCCCACAGGAGCCCAGCGGGCAAAATGGCGCAGCGACTCCGCCACGAGAATGCGGTTCTGCGGCGTGAGCGGCATTATGTCCGTCACGGTCGCCAGCCCCGCGAGAGTGAAGAGGACGCCGCTTATGCCGTGGGCTATGTCGGAGCGGCCCGTCAATGTGCGCACCCTGTCGACGAGGGCGCTTGCGAGGAAATAGGCGACTGCGGCGCCGCACAAGTCCGCCAGCGCATCGGGAGCCGCCACTCGCGGGTTCACGAGCGCGTCCGCCTCCGGCAGCTCTTCGCCGCGCAAATGGTGGTCAGTCACTACGACTTTTACTCCGCGCGAGTGCAGCTCTCGCACCTGTTTCACGGAGTTTATGCCGTTGTCTACTGTAATCACGAGCTTCGCGTCGGGGACTTCCTCGAACATCCGCGCCAGGCTCGCGTCTGTCATGCCGTAGCCTTCGGTCAGCCGATTGGGGAGGAACGGGACAATCCTTTTCGAGTCGCAGAGACGCCGCAGCACTTGCGTCAATATGGCTGTGGCGCATACCCCGTCGCAGTCGTAGTCGCCGAATACGACAATGCGTTCTTTCGCTTGGAGCGAGGCGACAATGGTTTCAACCGCATCGTCGATGCCTGGAAGGGAGAAGGGGTCTGCCAATTTGTGAAAGTCCGGCGCGAAATAGTCGGCGGCGGAATCCGCCGTGATCCCTCGCTGCGCCAGCAAACGCGCAATAAGCGGCTGGACGCCAATGGAGACGAGTCCAGCCACCGCGCTTGCGTCGGCCTGTTTTTCTATCCAGCGCTTCATCCCTCGAACCGGACGGGCGGACGAGCCCTACATAACCTGGCAGCACCAGCCGTGGGTGTCGGGCAAAGTGCCGTATTGGATGCCTTGGACGGTGTCGTAGAGCTTCTGGAGGTGCGGGCCTACTTCGTCGGGACGGGAAATGGTTATGACTTCGCTGCCGCGGGTTATTTCCCAGACGGGCGTGACGACGACGGCGGTTCCGCAGGCGGCGACTTCCGCGAAGGTCTTGATTTCCTCGTAGGGCACGGGGCGGCATTCTACTTTCCATCCCAAATCTGCGGCGCACTGCTTGAGGCTCATGTTCGTCACGGACGGCAGCACGGAATGGCTGTCCGGGGTGACGTAAGTGCCGTCGGACTTGATGCCGAGGAAGTTGGAAGTCGAGAATTCTTCGACGAAGGTATGGGTCTTGGCGTCGAGATAGAGTTCGACGGGCCAGCCGTCGCGCTTGGCTTTCTCGTGTGCGAAGAGGGAAGCGGCATAGTTGCCGCCGACCTTCACGTCGCCCATGCCGTGCGGCGCGGCGCGGTCCCAGTCGTCCAGGATGACGGCGCGCACGGGTTTGAGCCCGCCCTTGTAGTAGGCGCCGACAGGCATGCAGAGCATGATGAACGTGTATTCCTTGGCCGGTGCGACGCCGATTTGCGGGCCGGTGCCGATCAGCAGCGGGCGCAGGTAGAGCGACCCGCCAGTCCCGTACGGAGGCACGAACTCCTCGTTGGCGACGACCAGGCGCTTCGCCGCGTCGATGAACATTTCTTCCGGCACCGGCGGCATCACGCACCTCAACGCCGTTCGGTACATTCTCTTCGCGTTCTCGTCAGGACGGAATATCACAATTTTGCCGTCCTTCTGGCGGAACGCTTTCATTCCCTCGAAGCACTCCTGTCCGTAATGCAGGCAGGCCGCGCCGATGTGCATGGTTATGTAGGGTTCGCTGCGGAACTCGCCCTTGTCCCATGCGCCGTCTTTCCAAGTGTAGCGGATGTGGCAGTTGACATTTGAGAAACCGAAGCCCAGCGAGGCCCAGTCGATATCATTCCTTGGCATGTTGCACCTTGTAATTGATTTTACTGTTGCCACATATTATACCATATTCGCGCGACTTGTGCTTGCCGCTAGCGTTCCGGTTCCTTCAGGAGGACGTCTTCGAAGACGGCGTTGATTTTGTTCGCGCGCATCGAGTCGAACACTTCGCGCTCTTCCGTAGTGAGGGAAGGGTCGTCGTCGTCCGCGTTCAGGTCTTCCATCATTTTGGTTATCTTGCGCAGGGAGATTCCCTCGACTATGCCGGCCTGCGCGGCCAGGCGCAAGGAGGAGAGCATGTCCAGTTCTTCGGCGGCGGAGAGGAGCCTGCAATTCTTGAGCAGCGCCAGGGCACGGCAGGAGGCATCCATGAAGACGAGTTCCAGTTCTTCGTGGAAGAGCCTGTATCTGGCATTCTCCTCCTGTGTCGCGAGGTCGGCGGCGAAGCGTTTTGCGACGTTCTCGTGGCCTGGGCGGTAGAGGATGCTGTAGATGTGTCCCGGGCTGCGGATAGTGGAGTTCTCGTCGGAATGGAGTTCGAGGTCGAGCGCGGCGGCGGCGCGGCTCACCGGTTCGATTTCGCCGATGAGGTAGAGTCCCTCGAGATGAAGGGCGTTGTGCATTATCAGGCAGCGGTCGATTTTGAGCGCCTTGACATCGACGGCCTCGCGGTCGTCTGTTTTGTCGTTTGCGTCGTCGTCCTGGTCGTTGTCGTTGCCGCGCGAGCCGAGCCGCTTGCTTTTTTCGAGGCGTCCGAGTGTCTCGGAGATGCCGTTCATCAGTTCGGCGACGGCGCCGACGGCCTTGGCGACCATGTTGCTGTCGCTGAAATCCTGCAATGCGGGCCTGTCGGGGCTGCTGTCGGTCTTCCCGTCGCTGCCGTTTCCGTCGCCGGCTTTGCCGCGGTTTCCGCGGTCGCCGGCGCCGGGAGTGCGGACGCTCGTGAGTTTCTTGGACTTCTTGAGTTTTTCGAGCCTGGCGCATTTTTTGCAGACGTAGAGCTCACGCTCCTCGCCGTTCTCGCCGCCGTCGACGAATATTGCCGTTTGAGCAGGTGCTTTTTTGCAGATTTCGCAGTTCATTTCAGGGATTTGGAAAGGTTCATGATGCGGCGGGAGGTACGGACCGCGCAGAACTGCTTGCCGCACATGGAGCAGTGGTCGTCGCTGTGCGCCTCGTCGGTGAAGGCGCGGGTCTTGAGCCAGCGTTCGCGGGCGGTGGCCGGGTCTAGGGAGAGGGCGAACTGGCGGTCCCAGTCGAAAGCGGCGCGTGCGTCCGCCATGGCGTCGTCGCGTTCGCGCGCTCCCTTGAGGCCGCGCGCGACGTCGCCGGCGTGCGCCGCAATCTTGTAGGCGATGCAACCGTCGTGCACTTCGCGCGAGTCCGGCAGCCCGAGATGTTCAGCCGGGGTCACGTAGCACAGGAGCGACGCGCCGTAGGTGGCCGCCGCCGTCGCGCCTATCGCCGAGACGATGTGGTCGTATCCGGGCGCTATGTCGGTCGTGACCGGACCGAGCACGTAGAAGGGCGCTTTGTGGCAAAGTTCCTGTTCCTTCTCCATGTTCATCCGTATCTGGTCGAATGGGATGTGGCCCGGCCCCTCCACCATGACCTGCACGCCGCGCTCGCGGCAGCGCAGCACGAGCTCGCCAAGCGTCGCAAGCTCCGCGAACTGCGCTTCGTCCGAAGCGTCCGCGAGGCATCCAGGACGCATCCCGTCGCCAAGCGATACCGTCACGTCGTGTTTCGCCAGGATGTCCAGCACGTCGTCCCAACGCGTGTAGAGCGGGTTCTCGCAGTTGTGGGTCATCATCCATTCCGCCATTATGGCGCCGCCGCGCGAGACTATTCCCATCTTGCGGCGCATGGCGGCGGGAATGTTCCTGAGCAGCAGGCCCGCGTGGAGCGTCATGAAGTCCACGCCCTGTTCGGCCTGGGCGGCGATGACGTCGAGGAGGAAGGAGGGGTCCATTTCCGGTATGTCGCCGTCGAGGCGAGAAATAGTCTCGTATACGGGCACGGTGCCCAAGGGAGCCGGCGAGGCGTCGAGCATCCCCTGGCGAATCGCGGCGAGGTCCTCGCCCACGGACAAATCCATCACGAAATCGGCGCCTGCCGCCAGTGCGACCGCCAGCTTGTCAAGCTCGTCGCCGCGCCCGGAATGCGTCATGGAACGGCCGAGATTGGCGTTGATTTTCGTCGCGAACATCCTCCCAACGCCGACCGGACGGCATCCTGTATGCGCGGGATTGAACGGTATGACGGCCTCGCCGCTCGCAACCGCCTTGCGCACGGCCTCCGCTTCCACGTTCTCCGCCGTCGCGACCGCCTTCATTTCCGCCGTCGTCATTCCCGCTTTCGCCGACTGTAGCTGTGTCATATTCTGCCAGTTTCCCCTCTGTGTCGCCCCCGGCCTGCCCGGAGGCGTTGAAGCAATATTATACCATAATCCAGCGAACCGTGCGGTGGAGACCGAGCGAGGCTCCGTCCATGCGAAGGCCTGGCCTAGACGAGGCTGCGGATGGCTTCGCGGTCGTCGAAGTGGATTTTCTTGCCTTTTATTTCCTGCGTGGTTTCGTGCCCCTTGCCGCAGACGAGCACCGTGTCGCCCTCGGCGGCGTTCCTGGCGGCGAATACGATGGCCATTCGGCGGTCAGGAATGACGGAGAATCTGGCCGTGTCGGAGCAGCCGGACATGATGTCCGCGATGATGGTCAGTGGGTCTTCGGAGCGCGGGTTGTCGCTGGTGACGACGGCGCGGTCTGCGAGGCGCTGGACTGCGGCGCCCATGAGAGGGCGTTTGGCGCGGTCCCTGTCGCCGCCGGCGCCGAACACCGCCCAGAGGCGGCCCGGCGTGAAAGCCCTTGCTGCCGCGAGCACCTTCTCCAGGCCGTCGGGCGTGTGCGCGAAGTCCACGTAGAATTTGGCACGCGAGGCTGGGCAGGCGACCGGTTCGAGGCGCCCCCAACGCGGCTTCAGGGCCGGTATTGCGGCCTGGATGCGTTCGGGCGCGGCGCCGGCCGCCTCCGCCAGCGCCGCCGCCACCGCCACGTTCGACTTGTTGAAGTCGCCCGCCAGCGCCAGCGACGACAAATCGTAGCGCGTCGTGAAGCGCGACGCCGCCACGACCTCCAGCCCCGCTATCCGCCGGCACTCCTCCAGCATCCTCTCGCCGCCCTCGCCGTCCGTGCATACCACGTACGGGACTTTCCGCCCAAGCGCTGCGGCTCCTTCCGCCAGGCGCTCCGCGAAACTCCTCTTCACGCGGAAGTATTCCTCCATCGTCTTGTGGTAGTCGAGATGGTCTTCGGATATGTTGGTGAACGCCCCGCCGGAAAAGAGCGAAACCTCGCCGAAGCCGACGCGGTTCTGGTGTATCGCGTGGCTGGAGACCTCCATGACGCAGTCTCGCATTCCCGCCTCGGCGGCTTGCGCGTAAATCTCGCGCAGCGTCGCCAGAGGCGGCGTCGTGTATCCGCTGTGGAAGCGGCGCGCGCCTGTCCACACTTCGACC